>NZ_JAYGHV010000069.1:0-7255 GCF_034932145.1 Spirulina sp. 06S082
TGCATTTGAAGAAGAAATTGCCGAATTGTTTAATACCGCCAAGATTCGCGCTCCCATTCATTTATATTATGGGAATGAAGAGCTGATTATTAAGGTATTTCAAGGAATTCGTCCTCAAGATTGGGTATTTTGCTCTTGGCGCAGTCACTATCAATGTTTGTTAAAAGGAGTCCCTCGCGAACAATTGCGACAAGAAATCATCGAAGGACGTTCTATTTCTCTTTGTTTTCCCGAGTATCGTGTTTTTTCATCAGCGATTGTCGGAGGGGTTTTACCCATTGCTGTAGGTGCAGCAATGTCCATTAAAATGAGGGGCGAAGAAAGCAAAGTCTACTGTTTTATGGGAGAAATGACCGCAGAAACAGGGATTGCTTATGAAGCTATCAAATACAGTCGCAATCACAAACTTCCCATTCATTTTATTGTTGAGGACAATGAAAAATCTGTTTGTACGGATACAAGGGAAGTTTGGAATCAACCCCGTCTGAGTTTTGAAGATTTTGAAAACAGAGAAGATGAGTATATTACTTATTATCGATATCAAACCAAGTATCCTCATGCCGGGGCCGGTGTTCGCGTTGAATTTTAATGTAGGGACGTTAGTTAGTCGGCTAAAACGTCCCTACAAAATCACAAATCAAGGATTTTGTCAATATCTGTATTTGAAAGGACTGACTCGATGAAATATTTTGATGAACTCAAGCGATCGATGAATTTCTTGGCTGAAGATCCGAGAGTTATTTTCATCGGTCAAGCGGTTGCGGTCAAGGGAACTGCTATGACCAACACCTTGAAAGAGGTTTCTTTGGAGAAAAGAATTGAGTTACCCGTCGCTGAAGAAATGCAAATGGGAATGACTAGCGGTATGGCTTTAACCGGCTTAATTCCTGTTAGTATTTTTCCGAGATGGAATTTTCTCCTCTGTGCTATTAACCAACTTGTCAACCATTTAGACAAGATTCAAGTTATGTCGAATGGGGGCTATCAAACCAAGGCAATTATCCGTACTGGCATTGGTTCAGAACGTCCTCTTCACCCACAATATCAACATATTGGCGATTTTACTGAGGCTATTACTCGCTGTTGTACAACCATTGAGGTGATTCGCTTAGAAGAACCTGAAGATATCTTTCCCGCTTATGAATTAGCCCTGAAGCGTGAAGATGGAAAAAGTACCATTGTTGTTGAATATGGTGATTTTTATAGTGAAAAATAAGGAAGGCTAATGAAACGACAGGTTTTATATATTGCTGGTCATACGGGACTTGTCGGTTCTGCACTATTACGACGTACAATTCGGGATGAAAATTATGCTGTGATTACGCGAACCCGTGCTGAACTGGATTTGATGAACTCGGACAGTGTAGCTGAGTTTATGCAGCAAGAAAGTCCCGATCGCGTTATTATTGCAGCCGGTCGAGTAGGAGGGATCTTAGCTAATCAAACATATTGCGGGGAGTTTATCCACCAAAATTTAACGATCCAAAATAATTTGATTCATCAATCGATGAAAGCTGGTGTTAAATCCCTTGTTTTTTTAGGAAGTTCGTGTATGTATCCCAAGCATTGTCCGCAACCTATGTCAGAAAGTGCTTTGTTGACGGGTTTGCTTGAGGAAACCAATTTGCCCTATGCGATCGCCAAAATTTCTGGCTGGGGGATGTGCCAAGCATATAATCAGCAATATGGTATGAATTATATGACCGCCATTCCCGCAAATCTTTATGGCCGGAATGATAACTTTCACCCTCAAGATAGTCATGTCATTCCGGGTATGATTCGTCGCTTTCACGAAGCCAAAATCCAGCAGTTGAAAGAAGTCGTTGTTTGGGGAACCGGTAAACCTAAACGGGAATTTTTATTGAGTGACGATCTTGCGGATGCGTTACTTTTTTTGCTAGAGAAAAATTATCATTCCTCTCAACCGATTAACATTGGTAGCGGACAGGAAGTTAGTATTTCCGAACTAGCCGAAACGATTAAGGAAATTGTGGGTTTCGATGGTCATCTGATTTTCGATACCCATAAACCCGATGGGATGCCCCTGAAGCGCTTGGATAACTCTCAAATGGAGAAATTAGCTTGGTCTGCGAAAACCTCCTTAGCTGAGGGAATTCAAAAGGTCTATGAATGGTGTCTTAATTCTAAAATCTTTGAGAAAATCCCGTTTTATTAATTCATGCGTAAGCCTTCAGGTGAAGGGGTTGACAAAAAAGGAAAGATAGTTAGTGTAGAAGAATAGGAAAATTCTGCCTGTTCTGTTATCGGTGCTGAGGCTATTACCGACACAGATGACAGTAGAGATAACAGTAGAGATAACAGTTGACACTTCTCACTAAAATATAGGTTTATGCCAGAACGCTTTTGTTGCAAATTGTATCCCTGAATATTTTCTGTACATTTTTTATTTTCAAACAACTCTCCTATGTCACACATAACATTAGTTCGTCCCCCTGCTTTAATATCCCGTCATTCTAATACTGGTCCTTTAACTCCGCCCATTGGGCTGGCTTATATTGCTGCGAGCCTAATCGAGGCCGGTCATTCGGTAACTATCGTCGATGGAATCGGCGAAGATCCCCTCAAAATAACGCCACTCTTTGACGACAGAATGCTGGCAATCGGCCTGTTGATGCACGAAATTGTAGAACGAGTTCCCCAGCATACCGATTTAATCGGGGTCAGTTGTATGTTTTCTCAAGAATGGCCCTACATTCGCAAACTGATTGAGTTATTGAAAATAAAATTGCCGCAAGTTCCCCTCCTTGCGGGAGGAGAACATATTACTGCTATGCCCGACTTCGTGCTAGAGGAATGTCCAGACTTGGAATACTGTGCTTTAGGAGAAGGAGAAGAAACCTTAGTCGATATTGCCAAGCGCCTGGACGATCCTACCACGATGACAGAAGTAGAAGGCTTGGCGCTGCGACGGGAAGGGCGAATTTTGCGAACTCCCCCACGTGCGAGAATTACAGCCATTGATGATATTCCTCAACCTGCTTGGGATTTAGTCCCTCTAGAAAATTATTTAAGTAATGGTCTAGGTTATGGCGTTGATTTGGGGCGAAGTATGCCCCTCATTGCCACGAGAGGCTGTCCTTTTCGCTGCACTTTTTGTTCCAATCCCAGCATGTGGACGACAAAATGGATTGCGCGTAAACCAGAATTAGTTTTGGATGAAATTGAAGAATACATCAAGAAATATCAGGTGGACAATATCGATTTTTATGACCTCACCGCGATCGTGCGAAAAGATTGGATTGTTGAATTCTGCCAATTGATTAAACAACGCAATCTTAAATTTACTTGGCAATTACCTAGTGGCACTCGTTCGGAGGCGATCGATGCAGAAGTCTCGCAACTCCTTTACGAAGCCGGGTGTCGCAATCTGTCCTATGCGCCCGAGAGTGGTTCGATGGAAACCTTGAAAAAAATCAAAAAGATGGTCAAACTAGACCGAATGCTGGATTCTATGAAGGCAGCCGTCAAGAATGGTTTGAATGTCAAAGCCCATGTTATCATCGGCTTCCCGAGCGAAACGCGCCGCCAAGTTTGGGAGACTCTCGGGTTTTTAGTCAAAATGGCTTGGATTGGCGTTCATGATATGTCGATTACCATGTTCTCCCCCTACCCCGGTTCTGAATTATTCCAAGAGCTTACCGAGGATAAGAAGATTACTGAATATTCGGATGATTATTTTTTGGGTTTAGCCTGTTATAGCGATCCGACTCAAACGGTTTCTTGGTGTAGCAATCTCTCAACCAAGGAACTCAATCTTATGTGGCTTTTAGGAACATTGATATTTTATAGTACACAGTATACGCTGCGCCCTTGGCGGCTGATACGGATGCTGTTTAATCTGATTTCTCAGCGTCAGGAATCGCGCTTGGATAAGTCTTTACAGGAGTATATTCGACGCGTGTTCGTTACTCGCAAATCTCTGGCGGCAAAGTAGAATATTCGACGCATGTTCGTTACTCGCAATCTCTAGCAACAAAGTAGAAAAGTAGAGATGTTTTCTACAATAGATGGGGATGAGTAAACCCAAAAAGATACTTTTTCAGGAAACAAAAAAAGATGAAAATTCTTGTCACTGGTGGCGCAGGCTATATCGGTTCGGTTTTGGTGCCAATGTTGCTCCAAAAAGGCCATGAAGTAACGGTTCTCGACAACTTTATGTATGGTCAAACACCCTTACTGGATTGTTGTTACGATCGCAATCTGAAAATTATTCGGGGGGACGTGCGCGATCGCGATCTCGTCAAGGAACTCGTCGCTAAGGTGGATGTTATTTTACCCTTGGCTTGTTTAACCGGGGCTCCCCTGTGCGATCGCGATCCCGTGGGGGCAAAACAAATTAACTACGAAGGAGTCCGCTTTCTCGCCGAGAGTAAATCCCCCGAACAAATGCTCATTTTTCCCTGCACCAATAGCGGCTATGGAGTCGGAGAAGAAGGGATATTTTGCGACGAAGATACCCCCATGCGTCCCATTTCTCTTTACGGCAAACTCAAAGTAGACATCGATCGCTATCTTTTAGACCGAGGAGACTGCGTGACCTTTCGCTTTGCCACAGTTTTTGGAGTCAGTCCTCGGATGCGGCTGGATTTATTGGTGAATGACTTTACTTATCGCGCCGTCGTCGATCGCACCGTCGTTCTTTTTGAAGCGCACTTCAAACGCAATTATCTTCACGTTCGCGATGCCGCCGGAGCCTTTATTCATGCGATCGAGAACTATGCTCAGATGAAAGGAAAACCCTTTAACGTCGGACTTTCCGAAGCCAACTTGAGCAAACAAGAATTGTGCGAAGCCATCCAACGCCAAGTTCCCGAATTTCGCTTTATCCTCTCGGAAATCGGCAAAGATCCCGACCAACGGAACTACATTGTCAGCAACGAACGAATTGAAGCAACAGGATTTAAGACCCAAGTTTCCCTCGATCGCGGCATCCAGGAACTCATCAAGGGCTACCAAGTCATCAGAAGAAATCAATTTGCCAATGTTTAAATAACCCTATGATCATTACCCGCACGCCCTATCGACTATCTTTTTTTGGGGGAGGAACAGACTATAACCCGTGGTTTGAAGAACATGGCGGACTGGTTGTCGCCGTAGGAATTGCCCATTATTGCTATCTCACTGTCCGTTATTTGCCACCATTTTTTGAACACCGCAGTCGGATTGTTTATTCCAAAATCGAAAGCGTTGCCAAACACCAAGAGATTATTCATCCTGCCGTTCGCGGTTGTCTTGAATATTTGCAAGTCCCAGAGGGAATAGAAATTCACCATGATGGGGATTTGCCCGCTCGTTCGGGGATTGGTTCGAGTTCTTCCTTTACTGTCGGTCTACTCCATGCTCTCCATGCTCTTCAGGGTCGTATGCGCTCCTCAGAACAACTTGCTTTAGAAGCGATCGAGGTCGAACAAGTTCTTTTGAAAGAATCCGTCGGTATTCAAGATCAAATTATGGCAGCACATGGGGGCTGTCAATTTATTGACATGAAACCGGGAGGCAAATGGACGATCAATAATGTATTATTGCCGGCTGATTATTTAAAAGATTTAGAATCTCATGTTCTCTTCGGCTTTAGTGGAGTCAGTCGTCTTGCCGAACGTCATGCTCGCGCTAAAGTTGATAATATCAAGCGTGGCAAAACTACAGACGAACTCAAATCTATTTACGCTCTAGCACGGGAGGCATTGAAACTCTTTTCTCAACAAGCCTCCTTTGAGGCGATCGGGGAACTACTCGACAAGAGTTGGCATCTGAAATGCCGTTTGGCCGAGGGAGTTTCTGCCTCTTGGATGGACGACCTCTATCAGACTGCGCTACGAGCCGGTGCCTTTGGTGGTAAATTAATGGGCGCAGGCGGGGGAGGATTTTTCTTTTTCCTTGCTCCCCCTGAAAAGCATCAAAAAATTCGCGATGCTCTCCCTCAAATTAAAGTTTGGGTTCCCTTTCAAATTGACCATACTGGCTCGCAAGTTGTTTTTTATAATCCATCTCCAAAAGCATGAGCGATTTTAAGCAAAGACTCAAGGAGCATAGTACGTTAGTTTCTCAGATGGCGACCCTAGAAGAACGAGGGGTCATCGAAGAAGCGATCGCGCTGCTTTGCTCTGCTCTATCTTGTGGATTGCCCGTGCTGATTTGCGGTAACGGAGGCTCGGCCTCCGATGCCTTACATATTTCAGGAGAATTGGTCGGGACTTTTTTACGAGAAAGAAAGGCTTTGAATGTTATTTGCTTAAATGCTAATGTCTCGGTTTTAACAGCATGGACAAACGATTATGAGTTTGATTCAGTTTTTTCCCGTCAAGTCGAAGCTCATGGTCAGTCTGGGGGAGTTTGTTGGGGAATATCCACCAGTGGGAACTCCCAAAACGTTGTTCGAGCAATGCAAGTCGCTCAGAAACTGGGATTACAAACCCTCGGTCTTACCGGACAAGGTGGGGGGAAAATGGCTCAATGCTGTGATATATTGATTGATGTTCCTTCTACGGTTACACCGCGAATTCAGGAATTACATCTTTTGCTATATCACTATATCTGTGAAGAAATTGAAGCTCGTTTGTGTTAATCTCCGCCTATAGAGATGTTACTGGAAATGTCTCTAGATATGACCATCTCTACATTTTTAAATCTATTTTTTTGCACTTGATTATGAATTTTCCCTTAATGCGAAACAATATCCTTCGGGAAGATTTAGATGCACTCATTGAGTATCTAAAGCAGGACGATCCAATTTTAACTCAATCCAAAAATGTGAAGGCTTTTGAGGAAGAGTGGTCTGAATGGTTGGGCGTAAAATATAGCGTATTTGTTAACTCTGGTTCTTCAGCTAATCTTTTAACAATGGCAGCATTAAAGCTGCGCTATCCTTCAGGAGGAGAAGTTATTGTTCCTCCACTCACATGGGTTTCCGATTTGTCCTCAGTCCTACAAAATGGTTTTACCCCAGTTGTTGTGGATATCGATCGCCATACGTTAGGGATGGATTCTCAGCAAATTATTGCCAAATTGAACGAAAATACACGAGCCGTATTTTTAACCCACGTTCAAGGTTTCGATGCCTTAACTGACGAACTTTTAGAAGAATTAAACCGTCGTAATATTCTCTTAGTTGAGGATGTTTGCGAGTCTCATGGCGCTACTCATAACAACAAGAAATTAGGTAGTTTTAGCTGGGTATCCAACTTTTCCTTCTACTATGCTCACCACATGAGTACCATTGAAGGAGGAATGCTCT
>NZ_JAYGHV010000070.1:0-7209 GCF_034932145.1 Spirulina sp. 06S082
TTGAGTCCGGTTCCCCCCAGATTTGGGGGGTTAGGTGGGCAATAATTAACGAAAAGTCAGGCATTGTAGTATTTTCCTTTTTTCAACGAATAGTACCTGCCCCTTATCAAGGGGGGCTGGGGGGGATCGAATCAATAACTAGCAAGTTGAGTTAAAGTCATTAAAGTCCGATTTAGCGATCGCCTTCCTCAACAAAAGGTAATAAAGAAGGTTTAATTTGCTGCAAAGTAGGTTCGTACCAAACTTGACGATAAATTAACTCTAACTCAGTCCCAACTTCAGAAAAATAATCCATTTGTTGTGCTTGTAATGTTACCATAACCCGGAACACTAAAAGAGCAAAAATAGCCACAATCATGCCCGCCGCCGTAGTAATTAAAGCCTCTCCAATTCCCGCCGCCGCATTAGACGCATCAAGGGCATTTTCCGACCCAATATTTAAGTTTTCAAAAGTTCTAATTAACCCCGTAACTGTTCCCAATAATCCCAACAAAGGAGCAACTGCAACAGTTGTTTCGAGAAATTTTTCTCCTTTTTGCATCTTGACAAATTCTTTATCTCCTGCTGCTTCCATTGCGAGGCGAAAGGTTTCAGGAGAAGGGTTTCGTAATTGTAAAGGTGCCAATAAAAAACGACCAATGGGTAAATAACTTGCACCTTTGGCAATATCTGCTGCTTTGGAGAGATTAACTCGCGCCGTTTCGAGAACATCTCGTGTAACCCGATCTTCTTGTATTAACAAACGCACCCAAAACCGTCCTCTATCCAAAGCACAAGCAAAAGTAAAAATAGAGAGAAGAAGAAGAGGATACATTACAGGTCCTCCTCTGAAAATAAACTCGTAAAGGCGAATCATGAATTAGGTAGAGTGTGAGAAAGGATAAGAAAACTTGGAAACCTTAAAAAAAACTGATAAATTCGCGAGAAATTCTCCCGTCAAGGAGAATAATATGATGAGACTCAATATATTTAGGATATGCGATCGTGTCTTCCTCAGAATCTAATTCCGATAAAAACTTGTTCGATCGCTGGCGACTAAAAATAGAAATTGCCGATCGCAATAACATTCTCTGTCATTGTCGGCAGTGCGGGCAAGAATGGGTTGCTTCTACACGAGATGCTTCCTGTCGTTGCGGGAGTCAAGATATTGAATCTATTCCTTGTTGGCAATTTCCCGACGGCTAAATGAATTAAGCTAAAAATAGATTCACCGACGCAAACTCCCTTGCCAACATGGAAAAAAGACGGATTGCCGATATACTTCGCAATGGACAGCCTGACGAAACTGTAACTGTAGAAGGCTGGGTACGCACCAAACGCGAATTGAAAGGATTTGCCTTCATGGAAGTCAATGATGGTTCCTTCTTGGCCAACCTGCAAGTAGTGATTAACCAAGACTTTCCCGATTACGAAGCTCTTCTCAAACAGCTTAACATTGGCGCTGCCGTGAAAGTATCCGGTGTATTGGCCGCATCCCAAGGTAAGGGACAGCGCATCGAATTACAACCCGAATCTATAGCCATTGTCGGCGATTCCGATCCCGAAACTTACCCCTTACAGAAAAAACGCCATTCCTTTGAATTCCTGCGAAGCATTGGACACCTGCGATCGCGCACCAACACCCTAGGAGCCGTTTTTCGCGTCCGTAATGCCTGCTCTAATGCAATCCATCATTTTTTCCAAGATAGGGGCTTTCTTTGGATTCATACCCCCTTAATTACCACCAATGACTGTGAAGGAGCAGGAGAATTATTTTCTGTCACCAGTTTACCCCTCGAGAAGATTCCCCAAACCCAGGCTGGAAAAGTTGATTACGAAAAAGACTTTTTTGGCAAACCCGCCTATCTTACCGTAAGCGGTCAACTCGAAGCCGAAGCAATGGCTTTGGCGTTTTCCAATGTCTATACCTTCGGACCCACCTTCCGCGCCGAAAACTCCAATACTTCCCGCCATTTGGCAGAATTTTGGATGGTGGAACCAGAAATGGCCTTTTGCGATCTGCAAGGCAATATGGACTTGGCCGAAGCATTCCTTAAATTTATCTTCAAATATGTTCTCGATACCTGTCCCGAAGACATAGAATTTTTCAATAAGCGCATTGACAAAACCGTTTTAAAAACCGCCGAGAATATTATCAATAATGACTTTGAACGCATTACCTACACCGAAGCGATCGCCCTCTTGGAGAAAAGCGATCGCCAATTTACCTATCCCGTAGAATGGGGTTTAGACCTGCAATCAGAACACGAACGCTATTTAGCAGAAGAACTCTTCCAAAAGCCGGCGATCGTTACCGATTACCCCGTCGGCATCAAAGCCTTTTATATGCGTTTAAATGAAGATGAAAAAACCGTCGCTGCAATGGATGTTATCGCCCCTAAAATTGGAGAAATTATCGGCGGTTCCCAACGGGAAGAACGGTTAGATGTCTTAGAAAGGCGCATCCAAGCCGCAGAAATGCCCCTAGAAGAACTATGGTGGTATCGCGATTTACGCCGCTACGGAAGCGTACCTCATGCAGGATTTGGCTTAGGATTTGAGCGGGTGGTTCAATTTATGACAGGGATGGGCAATATTCGCGATGTCATTCCCTTCCCTCGCACCCCACTCAATGCGGAATTTTGATTGAATGAAGAGTAAGGAAGCTGGGATTATTTGACCGATTACCCATTATTCAGGGGAAAATGCTAATGTGGCAAAAGAATTACCGTTCTAGAGCTATATCAATTTTCCAAAATCAGAGTTAAGGATGTTCTGTTATGTTGGTTTGTCCCGAATGCCAATTTGAAAACCCCGTGGCTCATAAATTTTGTCAGCGTTGTGGGACTTCTTTGAGTGACAAAGAATGCCCCGAATGCGGTGCGACAGTCAGTTTTCAAAAGGAAGCCTGTCCTGAATGCGGGGCATTTGTGGCCAATGACTGGTTGGCGCTCATTTTCCCCGCTTTTGAGCGATCGCCCCTGGAAGCAACTCAAGCCAAAGTTAAGCCCGGTGGGACAACCCAAATTGCAGCAGATGAGGAAACCCCTGAATCTGATGAGGAAACCGCCGCAGACATTATTCCCGATCAAAATAAAATAGAGTCTCTCGATCCTGAAAATCGCTATCAACTGCGATCGGATAGGACTATTTCAGAACAATCTGACGCGATCGCGCAATTACAAGTGTGGGATACACAACCTTTACAAAAAACCTATCTCGAACAACTCCTCGAACAACAAAAATCGAGTATTGAGGATCTCGAAGAAATGGCCGAAGAGTATCCCGATTCTAATATTCAATTTTGGCAGCAGTTGGGAGTGGCGCGATCGGCAATTCCCTATCTAGTTTTGCAAGAATCCCTTTATCCCGCCGTTCCAGGTTTACAAGATACCTGGAGTTTTGCCGATCGCACTGTCGTCTTGCTTGAAGATCGTTCGGAATGGGAGTCTCTACCGGAATTATGGGGTCAAGCGGATACCCATTTCTCCCAATTGCTATTTTGGCTCAATGAAATGGCCAAATTATGGGAAGAATTAACCATCGTGCAATGCTGTCAGAGTTTGCTAAATGAAGATAATTTGCGGGTTGATGAAGATTTAACCCTGTGCTTGCAGCGACTTTATGGCGATCGCCAGGAAGAGAAACCCGACTTGGCTGAGTTGGGGAATATTTGGAAACGTTTATTTAGTCGGTCAGGTCGTACCATGTACGGACCGATCGCGGAACTGATTTCGGCAGTTAGTGCGGGAGAGTTTGAATCCACAGAAGTATTGCGATCGCGTCTCCAAGACCTCGCCCGTCAACAGGAAGCCCCCTCTTCCACCCCTGAAGGCGACGCAGTTCCCCCAGCCTCTCCCCAGGAAGAAGGAGTTGCCGAAAATGCGGAAAAAATGGTCTATCGCGGCATGGCAGACGATATGCCCACGGTGGTTTTACCCATGCAATTATTAAGTTTATCTGATGGAGGACTAACGGATATTGGTCGCCAACGGGATCACAATGAAGATCACTTCGGCATCGAAACTCACCTCAGCAAACAGGAAAATGCCCTAGGTAAAACGATTCGCGGACGGGGGATTTATATTGTCTGTGATGGGATGGGGGGTCATGCTGCCGGAGAAGTTGCCAGTGCCATGGCGGTAGAAAGTCTCCTACACTATTTTAAGGCGCATTGGACTGACCCCGATAAACTGCCAGACGAAGCCACCATCGCCGAGGGAATTCTGGCAACCAATGAAAAAATCTACGATGTAAATTTGGAAAATTCGCGATCGGGAAGCGGTCGCATGGGAACTACTCTCGTCATGCTGTTGGTACAAGATACCAATATTGCGATCGCCCATGTGGGGGACTCTCGCATTTACGCGGTGACTCGCAAACGCGGCATTGAACAATTAACCCTCGATCACGAGGTAGGACAGCGCGAAATTTTACGGGGGGTCGATCGCGAAGATGCCTATGCCCGTCCCGATGCTTATCAACTCACTCAGGCGATCGGTCCGAGGGATAATGAGTTTGTCAAGCCTGACGTGCAGTATATGGAACTGAATGAGGATACTCTGTTATTACTGTGTTCTGACGGTTTATCTGACGGGGAACTGTTAGAAACACACTACGAAAAATATCTCACCCCTCTGATCTCTTCTAAAGCTAATTTAGACCAAGGTTTGATCGAATTAATCGATTTTGCCAATGAATATAACGGTCACGACAATATTACGGGGTTAGTGGTGCGGATCAAAATGCGTCCTAATGCCGATCGGTTGTTTTAGGTAAAAGGCAACGGGGAATAGGCAACAGGCAAGAGGTAAAAGGCAACGGGGAATAGGCAACAGGCAAGAGGTAAAAGGCAACAGGCAACAACTATGATTACTCTTACTCTCCTCGAACCACAAACCGATCGCCCTTTGCAACAGTGGCAGTTTCAGGATCGATCGCCTATTCGTGTCGGTCGTGCTAGCGATAATGATATTATCCTCGATTCTTACCCTGAAGTCTCTCGCTATCATTTTGAATTATCTCGGGAGGGCGATCGCTGGCGGGGAATTAATCGCGGCACCAATGGAACATTTGTTAATGGGCGATCGCTTTCCCAAGGTTTTCTCGATCCTGGGGCGATCGTGCAATTAGCGAAGGATGGTCCCCGCTTACAGGTGCAGTTATTCGCGAATTCCCCACCCGCAAACTCTTGCACTCATGGGAATAACCCCCCCAAAACACTTTTTTGCATTCACTGCGGCGAACCTCTCGTCGAACAGCAAACCTTTGTACGAGAATATCAAGTTCTGCAAACTTTGGGGCAAGGAGGAATGGGAACAACATATCTCGCTTGGGACAAGCAAGGGAAAATTTCGGGATCGCCACAACTTCTCGTTTTGAAAGAAATGAATGCGGATATGGCTCAAATTGCCAAGGCGCGAGAACTTTTTGAACGAGAGGCGCGTATTTTACAAACCCTCGATCGCCCTGGCATTCCCAAATATTACGATTTTTTTGTGGAAGAGAATAAAAAATATTTGGCTATGGAATTAATCCACGGGCAGAATTTAGAACAACGCATCTATGAAAAAGGCACTGTCACCCCTCAACAGGCGATCGATTGGGGAATTCAAACCTGCGAAATTCTCGACTATCTCCACAATCTCGATCCCCCCCTCGTTCATCGAGATATTAAGCCAGCAAACCTCATGGTACGCCATCTTGATAACCAGGTCGTTTTGTTGGATTTCGGGGCAGTTAAGGAGATTGGTACGCCCTTGGGGACGCGAATTGGTGCGGAAGGGTATAGCGCCCCCGAACAAGAACGAGGGCAACCCTGTCCCCAATCCGATCTCTATGCGATCGCGCCAACTTTAGTATTTCTTTTGACGGGACATTCTCCCCTTAAATATTATCAACATAAAGGGAATGTTTATCGTCTCGAAGTTGGCGGTATTCCTACCATTACCCCGTCATTATCCAAGGCGATCGCAAAAGCCTCTGAACCGCAATTAAAACAACGCTATAAAACCGCTAAGGAATTAGCAAAAGCGCTGTCTCAATGCCGGGGTTAGCGATCGCCTTTCTTTTTCAAGTCATGGCGATCGCCCTAGACCATAACAGCAGAAATATTTCAGAAATCCACTTTAATCTTCTTCATCCCACGCTTCAACAACCAGTAAATCTTGAACGGGATCTTGTAAATTGAAGCCAAAATCCAACAATTCCTTTTTCCAATATGCCCACTTGTTTCCATACAAGAAAGCAATTTTCCAAATTCCATCTTCGGGTTGGAGAATATTGGAGTTAACCAAAGACTGCACCTTACGCTGCAACTTCACCATTGGGTGAGCAACTATTTGAGTCATATTTCTAATCGTTTAAATTCGGTTTTGCTATGAGTGGATAATTTTGTAAATGCTAGTTCTCAACCGGACGCTTAGTCGGCGTTTAGTTTATTGGTTTTATTTAGCCGACTTAAGAAAGTTGTAGGACTCAACTTTGGGACTTACTTTCTGCAAGTCTTACTTTTCGTAAGTCTTACCTTGTGTGTGTATTTTAGATTCGCATCTTAGGTCGATGTGAGGAGAAAGAGGAACTGAGAACCAGCACTCTATCTTTTTAGCGCAAGTGAGGATAATTTGCAAGTTCTTTTTTCTCAAAAATCTGCAAACCTTGACAAATTACAGAGAAATTTAATGGTTGCGAAGAAGATCAGATCCAGAGAGGAGGGACAAAAAACTTGCCTTTACACTGCGATATGACCTTCCTCGATCGCCTTCTCAATCGCTTGATCGAGGATTCCCTGTAACAGGGGAGAAAGATTGCGATTTAAGCGTCCAGCACGGATATATTCAGCATAGGTATCTGCCTCAATATCCACCAATTCTTCCCGTAACTGTTCGAGATCGAGCGATCGCAGTTGAGGATTTTTGCTTTGTAAGCTGGCGATCCTCTCTTCCACGCTTTTAATTTCCCCCTTCACCAACTGTTGCTGATAGCGATAAAATTCTGGATCGATTTCTGGGGAACGTTCGATGTTTTCCAGATAATTGAAAACCCGATTTAGCGCTGTCCGTCGGGCAAGAAACTCGCTATACTCTTGGCGTTGAGGCTGATCGCCGACTAAATCCAATTTCTTCAAGAAAAATTGCGTCGTCAGACCTTGAACCAATAACGTAAATAATACCACGCCGAACACAGCATCAATAATTTCCTGTCGCCCTTGCAGAACTACCGGGACGCTGA
>NZ_JAYGHV010000071.1:0-6955 GCF_034932145.1 Spirulina sp. 06S082
GAGTGTGGGGAGTTGGGGGAGTTGGGGGGGTGTGGGGAGTTGGGGGGGTGTGGGGAGTTGGGGGGGTGGGGGGTTGGGGGGGTGTGGGGGGTGTTAGGGGGGTGGGAGTGTTAGGGTGCGAGGCGTTTTCGCGTCCATGCGCCATCTTCCTGTAAATGATAGCAGAGGCGATCGTGAAGGCGACTGGGACGACCTTGCCAAAATTCGATCGCCGTGGGAATGACGCGAAATCCTCCCCAATGGGGGGGACGGGGGACTTTTTTTCCAGCATATTCGATCTCGAGGCCGCGAAAGCGTTGTTCGAGAACAGCGCGATCGCCGATCGCCTGACTTTGTTGGGAAGCCCACGCACCCAATTGCGAGGCCAGGGGACGACTGGCAAAATAGCGATCGGATTCTTCCTCGGAAACCCTCTCCACAGACCCTGCAATGCGAACTTGACGTTCGAGGGGCTTCCACAAAAAAACTAAAGCTGCATTAGCATTATCTTGTAATTGCTGACCCTTGAGGCTGTTGTAGTTGGTATAGAAAACAAAACCGCGATCGTCGAACTCTTTCAGCAGTACAATTCTCGCACTGGGTTTACCATCGGGGGTTGCTGTCGCGAGAGTCATGGCATTGGCATCGGGAATTTGTGCCGCGATCGCCTCCTCAAACCAGACTTTAAACTGCCTGATGGGATCGCGATCGGCATCGGCTTCCTTCAGTCCGAAACGAGTATAGTTTTGGCGCAGATTGGCAACAGAAATGTTCATCGAATCAAATAATTCTCTAGGTTAGACTGAATTTGAGCGTTAAATAAAAATATATATAAACCAGTTACCTACAGTTATCGTAAACGATAATCTTAGGCTTTGCTCTGTGTGGTAAAATTAAGTATTACGAATTGTAACGAATTCCTTCGTAGATGAATAAATGGTTATCAATGAATAGCGAACAATTATCAGTTAGCGATCGCATTATTGTTCCCCTTGATGTTCCCACGCCTATGCAGGCGATCGCGCTGATCGAGAAACTCCCTCAAGTTACTTTTTGGAAAGTTGGCTTTGAGTTATTTATCAGTGCGGGTGCAGAAGTTCTCAAGGTGCTCAAACAAAGAGATAAACGTATTTTTCTCGATCTTAAACTCCACGATATTCCCAATACGGTTGTTGGAGCTTGTACGTCGGCTAAACTGTACGATATTGATTTCCTCACCATTCACGCAACATCTGGCCGCAAGACCCTAGAAATGGCGGCAGAGGTGGCTCGCGGTTCGGGACACTTGAAACTTTTGGCGGTTACACTTCTCACCAGTATCAATTCCCGAGAATTGGCGTTTGATTTAAAAATTCCCCTTGAATTGCCCGAATATGTCTTGCAGATGGCACTACTGGCTCAAGAGTCGGGAATTTCTGGGGCTATTTGTTCCCCGCGAGAAGCAGGTCAATTACGAGAAATCTGCGATCGAGATTTTCTCTTGGTTTGTCCTGGAGTGCGTCCGAGTTGGTCGGAGAGGAAAGATCAACAACGAGTCATGACCCCTGGCCAGGCGATCGCAGCCGGAGCAGATTATTTGGTGATCGGTCGTCCCATTACTCAAGCGGCAAATCCCCTTGAGGCATGGGAACGCATTTGTGAAGAAGTCGCTGGAGCGATGTAATTGTGAGTTTAAAGTTAGCAAGAAAAGGAGTTTTAACGGGATTCTGGCTGGCGATCGCCACTGGGAGTATTTTTCCCACGGTTGCTATTGCGGTGGAAACCGCTTGTCATCAGGATTTAGAAACAGTGGTGGAATTGCTGTTGGAGGATTTACCTGGCTATACGAATCGGGTGATTCAGCGATCGCGCTCTTTGAGTACGACGGAGGACGAAACTTATGTTATTACCACAGGACAACCGGAGTTTGAACCCTTGGCATTAGTAGGAGGTACTCGCGCTTTACCTATTTCTCCAGACGACCCCAAACAGGTATTTTTTACCACCCTAGAGCAGTCTTTTAGCGGCGATCGCGCCATTGCTCGAGAGAATTATCATTGGTTATTCCTCGTGTCATCCCCCGACGGTTGGCGCATGGCGACGCTATTTACCCGTTATGGGTCCGTTAACAGAGAACAACCCCCATCCCCTCCTAGAGAAGCCAGTAATGGCGCGATCGGTCAAGCTGTGCGCTTGTGGTTGCGAGATTGTCGTTTTAGTTCCGATCGGAAAAAACCAAATTAGGAAACACTAGAAAAATAACATCAAAACTCCCATTCGCGCAAAACATCTGCCAGAATATCATTCAATTTTTCAATCGTTTCTGGGCGAAGTTTTTCCAAATACTGCCCTGTTTTTCCCGATCGCTTATGAGTCATTTTTTCTCGTATTTGGACTGGACTGGCTTCCTGCATTAATGTTCTAATCTCTTTTTCTGAAGGACTCAAAGCACAAAAATCAGAGATTTTTTTGATAAATTCCGCAGTATCATTAATGAATAGAGCATATTGCAAATAGAGATAATCATCTGCGGTATCCCGTAGCTTTTGATAATTGTGATAAAAAGGAACAATCCATTCTTCTGCTTGCTCTAAAACATAAGCATCAATTTCTTGTTCTTGTATTTGCGCTCTTTGTTGCAGAAAAGCATCGCGATCGCCACTTCTCAACGGTTTTGTATGAGTAAAAGCAAAAGAATAATAAGCAGAGACTAAAACATCTCTCGGATCTCTTAAAAAGAAAATATGCTTAAATTTATTTCGACCGGGAAAATCTAAATACTCTCTCTGAGGTCCATAAATTTTACCATTGAGGGAATATAAGTCGCTATAAGCTCTCTCTAAAAACAATTCATAGGGAGTTTCAATATTCTTGAAGCGATCGCCAGCCCCCCAAATTGTCCCCGCATAATCGACTAACTCATATTCAGCATTCTTAGAGATGATTTCAAACAATCTCTGTACAAAAGTAGAAGCACACTTATGGGTAGTATAAAATATAATCGATCGCGGTCGCTCCAAATTACAAGAAGCTATCTTAAGTCTACTCTGCAATTTACGAGAGTAGAGCATAAGTTTAATTTTATGACTTATCTTTTTTAGCATTACAATCAATACATTTAAAATTTCTCTAAAAATTAATCGGCTGTCAATGAATCTATCACCCTGCAACTGAGAGAAAGTGAATCATAAAAATACGTTTCTGTCAATATTTCTGCTAATATTGCGGTTGATCTGACTCTTAATTTAAAAACATCTACCCAGAGAAAATACAAACAAGTTGCAGGGACAATCCAGAACAGAATTACAATTTACGCAGTATTGATATGATAGATTTTGCGATCGGAATGTGTTTGGGCATTGCATTTAGTGCAGCCTGTGGTTTTCGGATTTTTGTTCCCCCTTTAGTGATGAGTATTGCCTCCTTATCGGGAAATTTGACCCTTGCCCCCGGTTTTGCTTGGATCGGGACTTACCCTGCCCTGATTGGTTTGGCGATCGCCGTCCTCCTCGAAGTATCAGCTTATTATTTACCCGTGGTGGATAATTTTTTAGATACCCTAGAAATTCCCGTCGCGATCGCCCTGGGTACCGCGATCGCCGCAGCCAATTTAGGAGAAGTCAATCCCCTGTTGCGTTGGAGTTTAGCGGCGATCGCCGGAGGAGGAACTGCTGGGGCGATCGAGAGTTTTACCAGCGTAACGCGATTAGACTCCACCACCAACACAGGAGGGCTGGGAAACGGCATCCTAGCAACCCTTGAAGTTCTCAGTGCAATCACCCTATCCATTCTAGCCTTGCTTCTCCCCCTATTTGCCGGTGTTGTTGTTTTACTGGTTTTAAGTCTTGTCTTCAGACAGGGAAGAAAGCCGCAACGCAAATATCGAATCTAAAATCTTGGATACTTTTTAATTTTATTGTCCTTATTTTATTGTCCTTATTGTCCTTCTCGCAAAATATCCAAGATTAGCTGAGAAAAATTCTCATCTCTCAAACGTTCGGCAGCATCTTCCAGTAGCATCAATTTAGAACCGCGATCGCCCTGTAATGCCGAGGCAGGAATTAACAAAGAAATATGGGCGAGTAACTGCTTGAGATCTGCCCGAATGCGCCTTTGCTTGGCTTCAAGAATAGCAGCCGCCCGACGCACCGAACGTTCTCGACGGAATTCTAAGGTTAACTCATCTTGTTCGGAATATTCGTACATTGCTATTCCCCAAAAATAGTGACAAAAATAAATGGCGATCGTGCTGACTCAATGTTTATGATTCTAGCAGTTACAGTTTATTTAATCACGATTTCAGGAGGCAAACACTTTAAAAGTTAAAGAACGTTAAATATATCAAGATCAAACAATATTACGACAAGAAAATTAACAAAAATAAGAGTATTTAATTTTTTTGTATGTAGAAACTTATATTATTTGGCGATCGCCAAACCGAAAAAGAAGATTCCATGAAAGAACTACTCCTCGATCCTCTCATTTTACCCCTAATCCTTGGCATGGGTTTGATTTATTTAGCGATCGCCTTTAACTATTTAGGAACTTACCTAAAATATGCGATTATCTATGAGAAATTCTGTCTTGGTCTTTTCTTAATTACTATTTCTGGTGCAACAGGAGCAACTATTTCTCCTTTGACCAAATTGCATCCTCGAGTTCTATCTAATCTGGCAGTTACTCCACCAACAATTATTGCCCAAGTTGTAATATATGGAATCGCAATCCTCCTATTAATCCCTCTATTACGTTATACTTTAAAAGATTTTGTCGGTATATTTGGTATTCTCATTACGCGAAATCCTTTTCTCTATTTATTTCTCTTATTAATATTACTCTCTGCCTCATGGTCTAATAATTTTGTACTCACATTAAAAGCAAGTTTTGCTATTCTAGAAACTACCACTTTTGCGATTTATACTGGCAAGCGCTTCACTTGGCAAGAATTATATCCTCTGCTTTTATGGATTCATTGTATATTAGTATTTCTCGCATTTTTTTACGGTTTTGTTAAACCTTCCGTTGGTGTTTCAGATGGCGCATGGGTTGGTATTAGCGGGCATAAAAATCAATTTTGTTTTCTGATGGCACTCAGTGCTAGTCTTTGGTTTATTCAATCTCTTTATAATCCTAAGCAACGCCTATTTTGTGTTCTTATTTTTTTAATGGCTTTGTTTGCTTTAAATCAAGGGGGAAGCGGTGCAGGAAAAGTCACAGTTTTTTGTTTAATTTCTCTTTGGTTTTATTTGGGATTTGTGAAAACATTGCCCATTCAATGGGCTGTCACCTCTGTTATTCTCTTTATGATTTTAAGTATTGCTTTGACAATTTTAGTAACAGAAAATCTCGAATTTATTGTAGTCGATACCCTCAATAAAGACTTGACTCTTACCGGGAGAACTGACTTTTGGCCTCTCATTATTGATAAAATTAACGGGCGGCCAATTTTAGGCTATGGAATTGATGGATTTTGGCAACCTTGGGAAGGTGCAAATAATCCGGCGGCAGATATTATTGTCCAAAAAACTCAATTTTCTCCTCCCCACTCCCATAATGGATTCATGGATTTAGCCCTAGATTTAGGCTATTTAGGGTTATCCTTTTTTATTGCTGCATTTATTGCTAGTATTGTTAAAGCAGTCATCTACTTAAGCAAAGCTCCTATGCCTTATGGTGGCTTACCCATCCTACTTTTAACCTATACTCTCGTTACCAATTTAACAGAAACAGGTTTACTCGGTGTTACCAGTATCTTTTTTTGGTATATTGCTTTGACAACTCGAGTTAGTATTGATATTAGTCAACAAACATAATTTTACGGCAAGATTAAACTTTTAATAATTAAGAAAAAACTAAATGTTAGAAAAAATAAGTCCGAATTTACGAAAAATTATTGGTAACACAACTTGGTTATTTGGGGAGAAAATTTTACAGCTTTTTCTCGGGCTTTTTGTAGGAGTTTGGGTTGCACGTTATTTGGGACCGGAGAGATTTGGTTTATACAATTATGTCGTTGCTATTGTCTTGCTTTTTAGTGTTGTTGCCAAATTAGGGTTAGAACAAATTATTGTCCGCGATATTTCCCGCGATATTTCTCAGAAAGATAAAACATTAGGAACGAGTTGTATTTTAAGATTTGTTGCAAGTTTACTGGCAACAATTGGTGTGATTATCTTCGCCTTAATTTCCGAACCAAACGATCCCAATATTCTTCTTTTTGTGGGTATTTTTGCTATTGGGAATAGTTTCAGTCGTTCGATGGAGGTGATTGACTATTGGTTTCAATCTCAAGTCCAATCTAAATATGTTGTTGTTGCAAAAAACATTGTTTATATTATCATTAACGTTGCCAAAATTATCGCCATTCAATTACAGGCACCTTTATTAGTATTTATTGTCATTCTTTCCATCGAACAAGTTTTAACAGCAATTGGCTTGGCTGTTGTTTATCAATTCAGTGGTAGTTTAATTAAAGCCTGGCGATTTAGCCGCGATCGCGCCCTTTCTTTATTGCAAGATAGCTGGCCTTTGATCTTAGCCAATATTGTCACCGTGATTTACATGAGAATCGATCAAGTCATGTTAGCACAAATGGTGAGTACAGAATCAGTAGGAATTTATTCAGCCGCCGTAAAAATTTCTGAGATGTGGTATTTTGTTCCTATTTCAATTATTAATTCAGTTTATCCTTCTGTTGTTCAAGGGAAAGAACTCGGCGATCGCATTTACTATGGTCGAATCCAGAAATTATTGAGTATTGTTACCATTATTGGCTATCTGGCAGCAATTCCGATAACTTTTTTAAGCCCTTATATTGTGAATCTAATTTATGGAGTACAATATGCCGAAGCTGCTAATATTTTAACTATTCATATTTGGGCAGGTTTATTTATTGGTTTGGGTGTTGCTAGAACAACATGGTTAACCACAGAAAATTTAACCCAGTTTGCAGCAGCAACGACAGCTTTAGGGGCTGTAATTAATATTATTCTCAATA
>NZ_JAYGHV010000072.1:0-6449 GCF_034932145.1 Spirulina sp. 06S082
CGGGCGAATTGTGGGATCGTAGTTTTCCGTAATATTAATAGTTTCTAAACGATTTCCTTGAGGATCGATCGCGTAGGTCTGTAAGTTATAATTAGTTGTATTATCTGATTCCATGAGAACGAGAAGCTCTTTTTCTCGCTTTTCCACTCCAACAAATTCCTTTTCTTCATTTCCCAAAACAATGCTATTAATGTTATCAAAGATTTGCAACTGTTCTAAAAAGTAACTTTCAACGGTTGACAAATCACGCACATTTAAAATACCCAATTCAATCGCCTTTGCATTAGTTCGGTTGACTTGATGAGGAAGTGCTAAATACGTTTCTAAATTTTGTTCGATACGATCGCCGATTTCGTGCATCAAGCGATCGGCAAGAGTTTCAACTGCTTTTTGCCCAGTTCTAAAAGAAAGATAGCCCACTAACCCGACAATACCGCAAATCTGGAGAACAAAGGGAATAATTAAAAGTCCTCGCAAAGGAATATTGCTAACGACTTTAAGCAAAAAGCGATCCATCAAAGTTGACATCTAAAACTCGAATTGTTAAATATTTTCAATTATAACTCTTCCATTAGCGTTAATAATTTAATCTATCACAAGAGTAAAAAAGAGAGGAAATAAAGGACGCAAGCATTGCAGGGCGCAAGCATTGCGCCCCTACTGGCTAATTTCCTATTGTCATAGATTTCTCTTTCAAGCCTCACGCCTAAAGGCTGAGGTTCCTGACATAAGGGTTGGTTAATTGTTCCAATTGTTGCACCAACAAACTGAGGAATAAACCTACATCTGTTACTACACCAACGGATTCTACAGAACCGCGATCGCTTAACTTGGTGACAACGGCAGGATTAATATCCACACAGACCATTTTAACCCCGGCGGGAGTCATATTTCCCACCCCAATCGAGTGTAACATCGTCGAAAGCATGAGAATCATTTCCACCCCTTCCAACATCCGCCCATAGTCCTCTTGTGCTTTAATTAAATCCATTTGCGTATCCGGTAAGGGACCATCATCGCGAATCGATCCGGCTAAACTAAAGGGAACGTTATTTTTAACGCATTCATACATCACCCCTTTGGTGATAATCCCCTCTTCCACCGTCTTAGCAATGCTACCATAACGGCGTACAATATTGATGGTTTTTAAGTGATGGCGATGACCGCCGCGTACTGCAACCCCTTGCTGCATATCCACCCCAAGGGAGGTTCCCATGAGAGATTGTTCGATATCGTGGACGGCGATCGCATTTCCCCCCAATAAAGCCTGCACGTATCCCTCGCGAATGAGACGGGCGAGATGCTTGCTTCCTCCGGTATGAATGACCACAGGACCCGCCGTTACAGCAACCTTACCGCCGCGATCGCGAATTTGTCGCAATTCCCAAGCAATTTTCTCCACCACCAACTCAACCCGACGTTCGCTGGAAACCCCCGATCCCATGAAGCTGAATTCTTCCCCCGCAGAAGCGCGATCGCGATCTTCGACTTTGCGAACAGTACGAATGCCATGCACCCCCACAACAACCTTTTCCCCTACTTCAAGGTCTCGCAATAGCTTACACCGTGCCACGACCCCCTCAGCAGTCTCCCGCACCGCGATCGCCCCATCCATGCGTTGATTTTGTAATCGTACCCATGCCCCTTTAATGCGAACTTCCGTGGGATAAATAGTAGTGACGTAGAAATCATCCGGCGCAACTCCCCCCATAGGCACCGGTTCTAAGAGGGCATCTCGTTCGTCTTCCGGTACATCCATCGCCCCAATGTCGATCAGATCGGCGACGATATCTTCCATCACCCCGCGATCGGGGGCGGAAACCCGAACTTCTGCTAAAGACGTGCTTTGCCGTTCTGCCCCTAAGTTAAAATTGAGAACTTTAAAACTACCGCCGCGATCGACAATAACATCTAAGGCGCGGTTCATAATCCCCGCATCGAGGAGATGTCCTCGCATTTGTAGGGTGCGACTTTCGAGATAAGTAACAGCATGGAGTTCTTCGCGCACCGGTTCTGTCGTTCGCAAAGTCAGGCACTTTGCAGCCCCTCCAGCTTTGAGAAATTCAGTCAGAGGGGTTTCGAGAACTTCATAACCCAATTCCGTCAGGCGCTGTTTTAAAGACTCACTGGCCTTATTCATAATAACGGTATTGTTAATATTGACGGAATTACAGCCAAAATTAACCGCGTCAAGTTCGTTCAAAACAATGCGTTTCTCCTCCGCTACTCGTCGTTCAATTAAGTGATTAGAATAGGAGTCAAAAGCGGGGGGATAATAGAGCAAATAACCCCCACTGAGAGGACAAAAACAAGTATCGAGATGATAGAAACGGGGATCTACTAAACGCAGAGATATCACTTCTACATCTAGCCATTTCGCCAAATAAGGATGAGAATCAAGTTCTGTGCGAAAACCATATCCCGCCCATAACCAGCGTCCTTCTCGGTCTAATAGGGCATCTCCTGCCCCTTCAAAGGGCAAATCTTTGGGGAGTTCGTAGACGGTATAGCCATTCTCTTCAAACCATTTCTTAAAATAAGGTTCTTCTCCTTGACGTTCGGGGTGCAAGAAGCGACTGAGGACTACATTTTGACCTAGAAGTAAACCAGCATTCGCGGTGAAAACGAGATCCGGCCAGCCTTTTTCGGCTGGAATGAGATCGACGATCGCGCGATCTTTAATAATGTGATATAAATTTTGCCACTGATCGACGGCGCGATCGCGGGATGATTTATGAATATTGCCCTCCATCCAGGGATTGATGACGTAATCTACGTCATAATGATCGGGGGCGCACATGAGAAAGCGAATAGAATCAGTCATAATTTATGCTAAAAGAGGGTAGATTGCCCTTTTCTCTCCTGTTCGATGGACACGCGAAAGACAAACAGCCCCATGAGTCTGAGAAATACTTGCAGGGGGTAACAAGCGTTATCAAGGTAAGCATTTCGCTCCCATTTCGGGTTGTTGTCTCAATTAGACGCAATTTTCCATCGTATCACGTTTTTCCGGTTGCAGAAATTGCGATCGCAACAGGATGAATCTTCACGCAATTTGCATTTTTCGTCTCCTCCAGGTTACGAATAGTCACAAGAAAAAGGATAGAGTATTTTTAGAGCGAAAATTTGCTAAAATGGCGGTACAATTTGCGGGATAGTCGTGTTATGGAAACTACTACAGTTAAAAACGCGATCGAACGCGCTCTAGTCGATGGACACTTATCTCATGCAGAGTCTAACTATATCAAGCGCATCATGTATGTGGGGGGGACGGTGACACCCGAGGAGTGCGGACTGTGGCGAGAATTACAGGACAAAATTTGGAAAGGGGAAATCTCTCTCAGAGATTAAAGGCGATTGTGGCTGGATCTGGAGATTCCAGAACAGGCGATCGCGCGATCTTTAATAATGCGATACAAATTTTACCACCGATCGACGGCGCGATCGCGGGATGATTTATAAATATTGCCCTCCATCCAAGGGTTGATAACGTAATCATCGTACCATGTTAATTATCAACTATCAACTATCAACTATCAACTATCAACTATCAACTATCAACTATCAACTATCAACTAAAACCACATCTTCGTATAATAAAGACAGGGGAAAATGTAGATCGACACTGGTTAAATGAATATCTATCTCTTCTGGAGAAGTATCATTTTCCGGTGGAGAATAGGTCGTGAGTTCCCATTTTCCTTGTTCATTCAACCGATAAATTTCTACCAGCATCGTATCTGCGCTGATGAGTGCGTATTCTCTAAAAGTATCAATACGGCGATAATTGCGAAATTTAATCCCTCGGTCTTTTCCTTCCGTACTTGGAGATAGCACTTCTGCAATAAAACAAGGATGATAAACAATTTTTTGTTCTTGTCTGTCACGGCGATCGCAAGTCACCATCACATCAGGATAATAAAAAGGACCTTGTTGCGATATACCCAATTTAGCATCTGCCATGTAAGGTTGACACGGTTTACCTCGCAAATGATTTTTGAGTGTAGAGGCTAAGTTTAACGCGATCGCAGTATGAGCTAATGTTCCTCCGGCCATCGCAAAGACTTCGCCGTTCATATATTCGTATTTAAGCGGTTGTTGTTCTTCCCAGTCCAGATATTCTTGGGGAGACATTAAAGATGAGTCAGAAAGAGCAATCATGTTTGTATAACTTTGGTTTATTTTGATTTTGATGGCGATCGAAAACAGCAAATGACCGTTTTCCAACCCGTCCCCGAAAAATAGATTCCTTGTTCTCCATTTTCGGTTGATGGGACGCAATGAAAGTGTTGCAGGATGGGCTTTTGCAACAGAACAATAGTATTGTATCAGATGGGCTGTAGTTTCTTCATTATTTAAAAAAGCTACAAATATATTCTCCCGATCCTTCTGATGAAAAGGGGATGACCTGACCGTGTTTGTCAACGCGAAGGCGATCGCGGCAATTATAAATCTCAATAGGTTTAACTTTACCGTCAATACTCACTTTAACTCGATACTCCCAATAATTTTTGGCACTGCGTTTAATCTGGAGAATGCAAATTTGGCGATCGCCTTTCTGCTGACAAAATGCCGCATCAGCAGGAGAGGCGATCGTAAAAAATAACACGAATAACAAGATCGGTACAACACATTTTGCAACACATTTCACAAATCGCTCTCTCCTCCGATAAGTGTCGTCATTATCAAAATGAATATATCATCTTTCTGTTAAAAATGCCTAGCCAATTCTTCATTCTTCTTTTGTTACAAGATCGAAGAGAAGTTCGCGATCGCAACGATCGCAGATACGACTCCGTTCTATCTACAAAATTGGTTATATTAAAGCAAGAACACTAGAAAACACAATTCTTATGCGCCTTTTCTATTTTTTCTCACTATTGCTGTTGGGTCTCCTGCTGAATAGTTGTACCGAAAAGTCAACCCAAAAATCTCCCCCAAAAAGCCAAGATCGCGATTTAACCATCTGGTGGAGTCAAGGGTTTTATCCCGAAGAAGACCAAGCCCTAGAAACCGCGATCGAGCAATGGCAACAACAAGAAAACTTAAAAGTTAATTTAAAATTTGTCCACGAAGACGACCTCCTCCCTCTTACCCTCAAAGCCCTAGAAGACGAAGCTCCTCCAGATATTTTATTTTCCGTCCGAGCCGACTTTATCGAGAGTCCCCGTTGGGCCTGGCAAGGCGATCTTCTCGATGTGTCCGAACTCATTGAACCCGTCAAATCTCGCTATAGTGCCAGCGCCCTAGAATCCGTGCAACTCTTTAATCACAAGGCTAATCAACGTGCCTATTATGCTGTTCCCATCGAACAACAAACTATTCATATTCACTATTGGCGGGATTTACTGGCAGAAGCTGGATTTAGTGAAACTGATATTCCCCAAGATTGGGAGAATTTTTGGAACTTTTGGAAACAAGTCCAAAACCGTCTCAGAGAAAAAGGAAAAGAAGACATCTACGGACTGGGACTAACTTATTCAACCCAAGCTGTCGATACCTTCTATCAATTTGAACAAATGTTAGAAGCCTATGACGTGGAAATCGTCGATCGCGAGGGCAACCTCCAAGTCGATCGTCCCGAGATTCGCAAGGGGATCGTACAAACCTTGGACTGGTTCACCCGCTTTTATCGCGAAGGCTACGTCCCCGAAAACGCGATTGCTTGGCTCGATGCTGATAATAATGCCAGTTTCCTCAATCGCCAAGTGGTGATGACCTTAAACCCCACCCTCTCCATCCCCGGCTCCCAACGTTCCGATCCCCAAGTGTATCGCGAAGAAATGGCTACGATTCCCTTTCCCAAAGAACCCGATGGAGACCCCCCTAATTATATCGTCGGAGTTAAACACGCCCTCATTTTTACCACCTCCCCCCAACCCGAAGC
Organism: Spirulina sp. 06S082; assembly: GCF_034932145.1. Classification (NCBI taxonomy): domain Bacteria; kingdom Bacillati; phylum Cyanobacteriota; class Cyanophyceae; order Spirulinales; family Spirulinaceae; genus Spirulina; species Spirulina sp. 06S082. The sequence continues at coordinate 5,888 of NZ_JAYGHV010000072.1, forward strand.
CGCTAAAAATTTCCTCGCTTTCCTGATTCAACCCGATCGCCTAGGAAAATACGTGAAAGGGGCATCCGGTCGCTGGTTTCCGGTCATGCCGGAATTGTGGCAAGATCCCTTTTGGAATGATCGAGAAGATCCCCATGTTGCCGTAGCCGCCCAACAGTTCCGCGCCGGACACACCCGCCCTTCCTATCCTGTCTTTAACCCTGCTTATGCTCGGGTACAAGCGGAAAATGTCTGGGGTCGTGCCATCTCGCGTATTCTGAATGAGGGATGGACTGCTGAAAAAGCAGCAGATGAAGCGATCGCGAATATTAAAGCGATCGTCAACGATTGGTAAGTACGTTATGCGTATTTGGACAAAAAGCCTACTCGTACAAATTATTGGTTCTTTTCTGGTTCTTTCCCTCATTGGCGTAACTTTGATGGGAGTTTCTGCTTTTGACCAGGCTAAATCCTCCCTTACCCAAGCTGTTTTCGATCGCCTGGATTTAGCAGTTTCCCTCAAGGAAGCAGAGATCTATCGTTGGCTACTCGATCGCGCCCGTTCCCTGCAATCCCTAGCAGA
>NZ_JAYGHV010000073.1:0-6170 GCF_034932145.1 Spirulina sp. 06S082
CGGCTGCTAGATGAAAGAATTCTCTTGCAGTCACAGTGCCGTCAGAACTGACAATTGTTGCAGTCGCTAAAGTATTGATACCAACATCAATGGCTACGACTTTTCCCCCCTCTGTCCCCCCAGTGGGGGGATTTAGGGGGGTTGTCTTGACTTTAAATGGAACGGATAAGCAAACTGATTTATCGCCAACAATTAATGTTGGCGATAATTGTTTGTTGTCAGAGTCAAGATGTCGCTCTCGTTTGGAAACAATTTTAACGGTTATCCAAATCCAATCCGAACCATTGAAAACCTTGATTTTTGCTTCAGACAACTCATTATTAAACTTAATGCACTGCCCTTTATACAAAACGGCGTACACATTCGTTTTACCGTTTAATCTAGGAGGCAGTGCATCTTTTCTTTTTCTTTGTCCTGATTGCCAAGACGAATATCGTGTAATGAATGAGGAAACTTGACCAATTGCAAATTCGATAGCTGCCCGTCTTAAATAAGAGGGAAACTTGTAGAATTTGCGGTCAAAATAAGCGTATTTGGGGTTGGGATTCTTTTTGGTTTTATGAATGAGTTTCTCGGTTGCCGCACAAGAACTTTCTGCGCTGTTAATGTGCGAGTAATGAGTATAGACTACACCAATCAATCCGCGAACGAATTGACGATAAATATTTTGGGTTAGCCGCAAATATTTACGCTGTTCTGGTGTGGGTTGCAATCCCCATCTATCTGTGCGTACAATCGAGTTAGCCATATTGCTATTATTGCTCATGTCAGTTGATTATAACACGCTAAACACCAAAAACCACAGTGCTTATCGAATTTTTTATCATATTGTGTTGTCAGTCAAGTATCGTCACAAGTGCATCACTGCTGACATTCTTGTGCGACTCGAAGAGATATTTCGAGATTTATTGACCAAATGGGATAGTAGATTGGTAGAGTTTGGGGGTGAGTCCGACCATGTTCACTTACTTATAGAAACTTGTCCTACGGTTGCACCTGCTAATTTAATTAAGAATATGAAGTCTGTCTCTTCTCGTCGCATTCGTGCTGAGTACGTAGAACACTTGAAGCCTTTCTTTTGGAAGCCTTATTTTTGGTCGCGTTCTTACTGTTGTATTTCTGTTGGAGGTCGAGCGAATATTGAAACTTTGCTGCGATACATTCAGAACCAAGACGAACCGGGGCGACTTAAACAACCCGCGCCGCTAACTAGCGATTCGTCCTGTCGGACTGAATCGTAGGATGCGCGGCGCATTTTTGCTCAACGATTATCTAATTGCTCAACAAAGTTTGCAGAATCGCTTGATTAGGGTACTCCAGAAAAATCAAAAAGGGAGCGATCGCCCGTTTTTTATGATTCGAGAATATCAACGGTGAATTATAATGAATTTTCCTTGGCAGTTAATGGGAATCATTGCAGCAATGGTAGGATAATTTCAAACTCACTTCCCTCTCCTAATTGAGATTTAAAATTAAATGTTCCTCCGTGTTTAGCCGTGACAATTTGATAGCTAATAGCCAAACTGGTTTCTTTAGCTGCCCGTCTTTCTACCGAAAAAGAGTCGCGAATTTGTTCCTGTTGTTTTTCTGTCATGCCGATGCCATTATCTACGATACGAATGGAAATAAATCTCTCCTTAATTGATTTATCTCGCGAGGAAGAACGGGAAAAAATTTGCGTTTCAATCTCGATTTTAGGTGGATTTTGAGCTAAAAAAGTGCGATCGAATTCTTGTTTCCATTTTTGCGTTGCAGCGCGATCGAGTAACGCATCAATCGCATTTGTAAAAATATTAGTAAAGACTTGCGTTAACTTACCGATATAACAGACAATAGGAGGTAAATGCCCATAATTCCGCACAATCTGAATATCGCTACTCAGACGACTTTTTAAGAGCAAAATAATGCCATCTAAGCAAGAATGGAGATCCGCAGGTTTGGGATAAACTTCATCAACATGACAAAAGTTTTGCAGACTCATGGCGAGATCCCGCAAGCGTTTTGCTCCTGTTGCAATGCTTTCAACTGCTAGGGGAAAGTCTTTTTGTAAATAAGCAACTTCAATGGTTTCGCGAATATCTTCGACTTTTTGAGAAACACTGATATCATCTTGTTCGTAAGCTGTGAGTAAATCTAATAAATCTTGACTATAGCTAGAAATATGGGTCAGATTTCCCCAAATAAAACCCACTGGATCGAGAATTTCGTGGGCAATTCCATCGACTAAACGCCCTAAACTCGCCATTTTTTCAGTTTGAATCATTTGTGCGTGAGAACGTTCGTAGCGAACTTGAGCCTCGATACCGCGAATTTGCCATGAGACTAAACTCAATTGTCCAAAATCTAAAATTCTGTATTCACCAGAGGAGAGTTGTACAACAATAGGATCGGCAATAATGCGAGGCGATCGCTTTAATGCCCGTTGCATTCCCGTCAAAATGTGCATATTACCGGGTAGAATCAAAATATCGGCGTTATTATGTCCCCAAAATACTTGTAAAGGTTGATCTAAAAAGAAGCCCATGCCTTGAGGAAGTAATAAATACTCCAACAACTGACGACGAGAAACAATGCCCACTAATTCTTCACCATCGGTTAATAAAACCCCCGGAAGCCGAGGATTTTGGGCGATCAGATCGGCAAGTTCAACCCCTAAACAAGAAATGGCGATCGCGCTATCGTAAAGAGGAAGTTCTTGGAGGGTTGTATCGAGATCGAGATCTCGCTCCATTTTTGCAGCATGAGAGGATTTTTCAGAACCAGATTCGTTCTGCATTCGCTAAATTTAAAAAATTTTATGATACAGGCTATTTTACTAAGCTATTTTAAAAGTTAGTTGAAATCGCTTGGACGGGACAAGTAGGAATGCACTGTTCGCAGACGACACATCGAGACCGATGAAACTGTAGTTTAAAGGTTTCTGGCGCGAGGGTCAATGCCCCGGTCGGACAAACTCCCGTACATAAACCGCAATCAATGCAGCTTTCTTCATCAATGAGGATTTCTCGACTTGCTAAGGAAACATTAATATCTTGCGATCGCATCCATTCGAGGGCTGCTTCAATGGCATCAATATCTCCTAAAAGATCGAGGACTAATTTACCGATTTGATTGGGGGCAACTTGCGCTCGAATAATATTAGCAGCAACGTTAAAATCTTTTGCCAGTCGATAAGTGACTGCCATCTGTACGGTACGTTTCGGAAAAGTTAAAGTTACTCGTTTTTTCATCGTGTTGTGCTGAGGGATGGGTTATTTGCTAAAGTATTAAACAGAAGACTTTCTCAATATCCTGTTATTAATTATTATGAACAATCGTCTCGGAAAGATCGCGATCGCACTGGTAGCATTTGTTTTAAGTTTTGCGCTTTTCTTTGCCCTGCAAACGGAAAGAAGCGACGCATCTCTTGACAGTCAAGCCAAAGCAGCCATACCTTTAGAAATTGCTTTAGAGAATGGTAAACCCTCGTTAATGGAATTTTATGCGACTTGGTGTACCAGTTGCCAAGTAATGGCGGGAGATTTACAGGCACTTAAGGGGGAGTATGGGGATGCGGTAAATTTTGTCATGCTCAATGTCGATAATAACAAATGGTTGCCAGAAATCTTTCGTTATCGAGTTGATGGTATTCCTCATTTTGTCTATCTGGATCGACAGGGAGAAACCGTTGGAGAATCTTTAGGAGAACAACCTCGTTCAATTTTAGAGGCAGATTTACAAGCCTTAATTGCTGATGTTACGCTTCCTTATGCGAATACAACGGGTAAGGTTTCTCAATTTGATGTCCAAATTAAACCGAATGCAACCCCCGAGGATCCTCGCAGTCATAGCAGCCAAGTTCAAGTTCAAGAATCTTAGAAAATAAACAGGAAAATGAGGAATAAAATCGGAAATATATCTGAATGAATATTATTGAATTATTTCGCGATCGCGCTCTCATACAGCCTCATTTTCCTGCAATTATCGATCGCGATCCAAGAACAAGATTTGGACATTCTCGCATCACCTCTTTTAGCGATCTTGAGTTTTTTTCCCAATGTTGGGCGCGTTTTCTGCACCAAAAAGGATTAAAACCGGGAGATGGCGTTCTGATTTTTTATCCGCTTTCCGCAGAATTATATATTATTCTGGCGGCAGTTTTTCGCTTGGGTTTGGTGGCAATTTTTCTCGATCCTGCTGCGGGGAGAAAACATATCGATCGCTGTTGTCAAATCTATCCGCCTCAAGTGTTTATTTCTAACACAAAAGCACATTTTTTGCAACTTTTTTGCCCTCAATTGCAGCAAATTCCTCTAAAAATTAGTCTCGGTTGTCCTTTTCTGCAAACCCTCTCCAGACAGAAAATTAGCGGCTTAGTTCCTTATACCGAGATTTACCCTTGTTTGCCAGATTCCCCGGCTTTATTGACCTTTACTAGCGGGAGTACGGGACAACCAAAAGCGGTAATGCGATCGCAAGGTTTTCTGATTGCTCAATATCAAATTTTAAGACAAACTTTGCAACTGCAACCTGGTGAATTAGAACTCTCGACATTACCTATTTTTATCTTTGCTAATCTTGCTTCTGGGTTAACCAGTCTTATTCCGGATGTCGATCTACGCTTTCCTGGAAAGATTAAAGCCGATCGCGCGATCGCGCAAATTAAAAAATATCATCCTTCTCGTTTGATTGCTTCTCCTGCTTTTTTAGAATGTTTAATCGATTGGTGTCGCGATCGCAGTTTAATTTTACCACAAATTGAAAAGATTTTTGTAGGGGGTGCGCCAGTCATGCCGCACACTATTTCTCAGCTAAAAAATGTTTTCCCACAAGCTAAAATTACGATTGTTTATGGTTCCACAGAAGCGGAACCGATCGCCTCTATTGCTGAGGAAGAGATAGCCGAGTTAGATTGGCAGAAAATGCGATCGGGGGGAGGATTATTAGTGGGAAAACCCGTTTCAGATCTTCAGTTACAACTTTTTTCAGAACCAGAAAAGGCGATCGCTTTTTCCCAGGAGAATGAATTTAAAAATTACTGTTTACCTTGGGGAGAAGTCGGAGAAATTATCGTCAGTGGCGATCGCGTCTTATCAGGATATCTGAATGAGAAGGAAGAGAAAACCAATAAAATTCGCGTTGGTGGTACCCTTTGGCATTCTACAGGAGATCTAGGGTATTTAGATGAATGGGGGCGTTTGTGGCTACTGGGAAGGCGATCGGGATGTATCCGCGATCGCTTTGGTATTCTCTATCCTTTTGCGGTAGAATGCGTTATTAATTGCTGTCCCGAAGTTAAGCGATCTGCTGTTATTTCTTGGCAAGGAAAGCGAATATTATTAATTGAGTTGCGTAAAAATAAGCAACAATTGGATTTAAAATTTTGGCAGCATTTTCTAGAGAATAATCGGATCGCACGCATAAAAATTTGTTCGCAAATTCCCGTAGATAAGCGTCATAATTCAAAAGTTGATTATACTCGCGTCTATGATATAATGCCAAAATTAATGGGTGAAGAAAGATAAGGGTTTGGAGACCAAACAGAAAGAGGGTTTGGAGACCAAACCCCTACGTACCCCGATCGCGTTCAATATCGCAAATGACCTTTTCTAAATACCAAGTCTCAGATTTTCCAGGATAATCATATTTAGCTTGGCCAATTAAGCGTTCAGCAAGGGACCAATGACCTCCAACTAGGGTTAAAAGTTGTCGATGAGAGGCATTTGATTGAACGTAGGGTGTTGAGATTTGAGGAATATTAGAACTTTCTGAAACAACCGATCGCGGTAGAAACCATTGAAACTTTTTTAAACCATTTAATGCGAGTTGATAACTCGTCCAATCTTCTTTCTCACAAAAACGATCCGCCGCTTGTTGATAATCGGCGATCGCCCTCTCTTTGTCTTCTAAATACTCATAAACTTTGGCGCGAGAGAGATAAACTTCTGCATTTTCGGAATCTAATTCCAGCGATCGCGAATAATCGAGGATCGCATCTTGGTAATTATTGTTAGTTTGATAAGCATCTCCCCGCGCAGCAAATAGCAAAGCATTGTGAGAATCAATTTGTAAAGCGCGATCGAAGTCCGCGATCGCGCCCCCATTATCCCCCAGTTGGCTGCGTATTTTACCTCGATTACGATAGGCGATATCATCTTGGGGATTGAGTCGCAAGGCTTGATTAAAGTCCG
>NZ_JAYGHV010000074.1:0-5829 GCF_034932145.1 Spirulina sp. 06S082
CCTTGGGGCAAGATTCTCCTTTCACTCCCGTTAAGCGATCGCGAGAAGAATTGGCAACTTTAATTTATACTTCGGGAACCACAGGACAACCCAAAGGAGTAATGCTATCCCACGGCAATTTACTGCATCAAATTATTGCAGCCCCCGCCGTTATTAAACCTGAAGTTGGCGATCGCGTCCTCGCCATTCTCCCCAGTTGGCACGCTTACGAACGCATCGCTGAATATTATCTCCTCTCCCAAGTCTGCACGCAAATTTATACCAGTCTTCGCACCTTTAAACAAGATTTAAAAACCTTTAAACCTCAATTTATGGTGGGAGTTCCTCGGGTTTGGGAGTCCATTTATGAAGGAGTACAGAAGCAATTTCGATCTAAAAGTCCCTTCTTACAAAAAATAATTAATTTCTTCTTTAACATTTCTGAAAAGTACGTTACAGCTAAACGCATTGCCGAGAATTTGAGCCTTGAATGCCCCAACCCTTCCGATGGCGATCGCCTAGCAGCCAAACTCCAAATGCTGCTTTTCTCCCCTCTCCACGCTTTAGGAGATGCGATCGTTTATAAACAAGTCCGAGAAGCCGTCGGGGGAAAAGTCAAAACCTTTATCAGTGGTGGAGGTTCCTTAGCACGACATCTCGACACCTTTTACGAAATTACCCAAGTGCCTTTAATTGTCGGTTATGGCTTAACAGAAACCGCCCCCATTACTAACGCCCGTCTCCCCCAACGCAACCTCAAAGGGGCATCGGGTCCCCCCCTTCCCGAAACCGAAATTCGCATTGTCGATCCTGAAACTCGCCAAACTCTCCCCAAGGGACAGCGAGGACTCGTGTTAATTCGCGGACCTCAAGTGATGCAAGGGTATTACAATAAACCCGAAGCCACCGCTAAGGCGATCGATCCTGAAGGTTGGTTTGATAGTGGCGATTTGGGTATGGTGGTACAAGAGGATAATCTCGTTCTCACCGGACGCGCTAAAGACACTATCGTATTGAGTAACGGTGAAAATGTCGAACCCCAGCCCATTGAAGATGCTTGCGTTCGCAGTCCTTATATCGACCAAATCGTGTTGGTGGGACAAGACCAAAAGATGTTGGGGGCTTTGATCGTTCCCAACCTCGAAGCATTGGAAAAATGGGTGAAAGCGGAAAATCTGGCTTTGCAATTGCCGATCGCGAACAGTCGCGACCGCAAAAACATCGACAATCAGGCTATCTTAAATTTGTTTCAACGAGAACTCAAACAACGGGTCAAGGATCGTCCCGGATACCGTCCGGATGACCAGATTAAGGTCTTTCGTCTCCTTCTCGAACCCTTTTCTCAAGAAAATGGCATGATGACCCAAACGTTAAAAATTCGTCGTCCCGTTGTCAGGGAACGGTATCGCGATATCATTGACGGGATGTTTGGGTGAGGAACTATCTCACCCCAAAGCCCGATTCACTAAAACAGATAAAGGAAGAAAAATTAATGGCTGAAGCGAAACCCCAACTCACTCTCAAGCGCCCGATCCAACTCAAAGTTGTCGTTACCCCGCGCTGGAAGGAAGAAATGCAGCAACAACTGCAAACCCAAACCAATCAACTCGATGGCCAGTTTCAGCAAATTGAAATGCAGGGACAAAGGGCTATGGAAGAAATTCAAAAGCAACAAGCCGCCCTCACTAACCCGCAAGCCCTACAACAGATTGAAAGCATTCAAAATCAAGTCAACCAAAAGAAAAACGAACTCCAGCAGAAAAAGAACCAATTGTTACAACAACTCGATCGCACTGCTACTTTAGAAATGGATCAAGAGGTGGTACAAGGTCAACTGGAAGGCTCTTGTAATATTGAGGTGGGCGATAATTTAGTTCGCAAACTCCAAGTTGAAATTCTCGTGCGCGATGGTATTATTGAAGAAATTCGCGGCGAAATTTAAGGGGTAATGGGTAATGGGTAATGGGTAATGGGTCATCGGAAGAGTAAAAAAATCTACTCTTCTCAACCCTAAAACCCAAACCCAAAACTTCTCTATTCTCTGGGGTAATGGTCGATCGCTGATTCAAAATTTATCTTTGGGGAATTAACTGTTTTCTTAAATAGCTTGTGAGCGGCTTTTCAATTAAATTATAGAAAATACACGATATTGCGATCGCGGCGATCGCAATGAGCCAACCTAAAATATCGGAATTGCCGATCGTCCTATTGAGTTTGAATAATGAACTCAATTGAAACAAACCATAAACGAGAGGACTATGCGCTAAGTAAATTGAATAGGACGCATCGCCTAAATATAGCAATACATTGGGGATATTTACGCCTTCTTGAATATCGATTAAAGCGGCTCCCATTACTAGGAATAAGCAAGGAATTCCCAAGAAAATTGTGCGATCGATCATCAGATCGATTCCCCAAATCTTAATGATATTAACTTCATCAATAAGATTGTATGCTTGTGCAAAACCAAAAAATAGGAAAGATATTAAACCTAGAAAAAATATGATTTTGCGATATTTTAGAGAGTAATTTAACACAATATAAGCAGCAATACAACCAAATACAAATTCTAAATTGAGAGAATTGAAAATAAGTTTCCAGCGAGGATATTCTGTTGGAGAAATAAAGAAAGCACTAATAAACTGAGTTGCTGATGCGAAAATAATCATGGCAACGATCGCAAAATAAAAACGACGAGGCAAGATATAATTCAAACTGAAAACAAAATAAAAGAAAAGAATTAAAGTTAATGTCCATGCTACATTATTAATCGGCGGTAAATTCTGAGGAATTAGTAAAAATGAGCGTATTGTAAATCCTAGAGTGATAGGATTGGGTGCTTCTAGCATCGGGAATACAACTAAAACTAAAAGAATGCAGAGATTGATAAACCAATAAATCGGAATAATCCGAATGAGTCGTTTTAATAAAAAGAGCTTGAATTTTTTAAAACTTTGTTGCAAAAAACTTCGGTGTTGAGTATAAATAATAACAAAACCACTGAGTACAAAAAAGTAATCAACACCAGACAAACCAAATTCAAAAATATCAAAGAAAAAAGATTTATTTAATTGTTCATAACTGCATAGATCTACGTGGTATAAAACCACTGCGATCGCCGCTAATCCACGGAATAGCTGTATAAGATTGAGTTGTTTCGCTTCATACTCTATTTTTTTCTGCATTGTTTGGACTTAATTTTTTATAGTTAATGGGGGAATAGAAGAAGATAGATAATCAAACTCTTCTATTCCCTAAGATTAAACCTTTAACCCCTATTTATTGCTTTGATGGTAAACAGGAGAACCTGTATCGGGGACAAAATGGCAGGTTTTTAATGACCGCCAGAAAGATTGCCAAATCGAACGTTCCGATTTATGGTAATACTCTCCCAAAATAGGTTTGATTGCCTCTGTTGCCGTTTTTAAATGGTAATGAGGCATGGTTAAAAAGATATGGTGGGCGACATGAGTACCGATATTATGGTGGATATTGTTAATAAATCCGTAGTCATGATCGATGGTCGATAAGGCACCTTTGAGGAAATACCAATCTTTGCCACGATACCAAGGAATATCGGGATCTGTGTGGTGTAAATAGGTAACTAAATCTAACCACATGACGAAAACAATATAGGGCATGAGGTAATATTTAATTAACCAGATTATTCCCCATTGATAGGTCAAAAATCCGAGTAAGGCAATCATTGCCCCCCAACAAACCGTACTGGTAATGATATCCCATTTTTCTGACGGTTTAAACAAAGGACTGCTAGGGAAAAAATGAGTTCCTTCTTTACCAGGCGATCGCTTAAAAAGATAAAGAGGATAGAGAAACAAAATCATCTGGTAACGCAGAAACTTCATGTAAGCTGGCATCTCGTTGTAATAAGATTCTGAGACGGGATACCAACTTTCATCGGTGTCGATATTACCAGTATTTTTGTGATGGGTGCGGTGACTGATGCGCCATCCGTGGAAAGGAACGAGAATGGGACTATGAGAAAGATGACCCACAAGATCGTTCAGCCATTTATACTTAGAAAAAGAGCGATGTCCGCAATCGTGACCGACTACAAATAAAGCCCAAAACATGGTACCTTGAGCAACCCAGAAAAAAGGCCAGAAAAACCAAGAATCTAAGGTGTAAGCAAGGGCATATAATCCGGCGATAATACCAATATCGAGGAAAAAGTAGGAGAGAGAACGAACGACAGAAGATTCAAAACAATGCGGGGGAATCGCTGTTTTGATATCTTGTAGGGTAAAGGGAAGTTCGTTCCCCTCTAGCGATCGCGTTTCCGGTTCTTGCAAATTCTCTGTAAGGTTGGGTATGCTAACCTGCACTCTAAATCCTCCAGGGTGACTATAAAATTGTTACTTTTTGTCCCAATTTTGATAAACGTTGACGTATCTTAACATACTCGCTTCCCGATTCACGATTGTTTTTTTGCTTGAGTTTGAGGTGGTGGGATTGAGATCGCTAAAATAGCGATCGCATTTGCTATTTTTATCATTCCTAAAATTTTTTCAAATATCTTTTTCCTCACTCATTCCAAAATCATCTAAACCTCGATCGCATCTTGACCCGTAAACGATCGCGGCTTCAATTCCTTCCCGATCTAAAGAAGGATAAGAATAGAGTAACTTGTCTAACGATCGCCCTGCAAAATTTCCGTGCGATCGCCGATCGCATCTACAAATAGGTTAATCCTTCTGTATGAGTATCTTCAGTTTGCCGATCTAAATTAGATTCTAAGATTTTACAGAAAAACTTAATTTCCAAAATTTTAGACTCGATTAAGAATTTTATCAGCTTGGCAAATAAACCCCCTAATTTATGATTGCGAGATTGAGCGTAAGTACAGATTCTCAATACTGTCGCGGTTAGTAAAGAATCTGTCCAGCGATACATTTGTTGATAGGTAAAATTTTCAATATCCCCGGTGATAATTTGTTCGTGAACGTCATGAGACGGCAAAAACTGACTCATAAAATGTTCGTATTGTTGGCGCGTTTTCTGGGGAGATTTTAGGAAGCGATCGGCAAAACGAGCCGTATAAAGAGAAGTCGCTACCCCAGAACCCGTCGGAAACCAAACTTGGCTATAAGTTCCTCCTGCTAATAGCCAATTTGTCCCCCCAGCGCGTTCGTGTTTAAAATATTGATTTTGTACGGAAATAATTTCTGTTTCTTGACTATAATCTTGGCGATAATCAATGCCTCTTTGTTGGTAGGCGCGATCGAGCAATGCGATCGCTTCTCGATCTGATATATCGTATTTCTCTGCATTGATACTCATCCCCACGGAAACATAACTTCCTAAAGGAATACACCAAGCCATTCCCTCAATTCCGTCGAACTCTTGGCACAGTTTTAATAAGTTGGTTGAGTGAGACCAAGATGCTGTTTTATCTTGGCGATCGGAACAGCAAAATTGAGAATTTGGGCGACGATAATGAGTAAAGAAAATTCTTTGTTTTTCGCTGAAAAAGTGGCAAGGAATCTCTAGTTTTTTGGGTAGCAATCTTACGTGATTGGTTGCATCAAAGACAAAGGAAGGATGAATTATAGAACCATCATTGAGAAGGAGTTTTTGAATTTCATCGCCATCGCGATCGTAGATAATATCTGTTACTTTTTGCTCTAAAAATAGGCAATGTTCGTTTTGAGTGACGCTTTCAAACAGTGCCAGATCGAAGCCAATGCGATCGACATGAAACAAGTTTTTAAATGCCTTGAAACCTGTCAATTTAAAAAATGCGGCAAATATTGAATTCATGGAAGTATCTAGATCGCAACGAGTAACCAGCTTTCCTGTATAAAAAACAATATTTTTCTTAGGAAAACA
>NZ_JAYGHV010000075.1:0-5803 GCF_034932145.1 Spirulina sp. 06S082
CGCTTAATAAATCATCAATGGCGGCCAAACAATCTAAATGAAGAATATCGCATCGCGTCCAAATCGCGATCGGGGTTATTGCTTCTGAAATCAAATCAAATAGCTTCTTTTGTTTGGATTTGGGAGGCGCACAAGTTAACTTCAAACCAATTTTTGCTTCTAATTTATTTTTCAAGGATATTTCATCAAAAGAATCCATGCGCTCGATATGCTCAAATAATTCTAGATTCGGTTTTGAATGTAAAATATCTTGTACCTCATCCCAGCGATCGCACCATTCTGAAAAATTAAAATCTAAATAGTCGCGATCGAGACGTTCCAAAGAACGCAATCGAATCGGATATTTTTCTCCTAACGAAATTTTCTTATTTTTTGGAGCATCAATGTGCCAGCAATCGATCTCCAAGCACATTAAATGACTGGGCAAAAAAAATTCTATGGTTAGATCGTATCTCTCTCCTCTCAAGAGTTTGCGTGCTTTCTTCAGAAATTCATTAAACTTTTTGGGTACGCAGTCTAAGCTACATAATATGCCTTGTTGTTTTTCATCATGAGGAAGAAGCGATTTATATTTTTGCAAACTTTCTATTGAATCATCAATAATCAACCAAGCATTCAGCAAAAATTCTTGTTCTTTAATATCGAAGGATTGGAGCGTAGCAATTAAATAGGATTTAAATTTCTTCTTTTTGTTGGACAATGAATTATCTTCAATCATTTTTGTGTCTTGACAATCGGTAAATTTTTGAGCAATATGCTGCAACTTTTTGCGAAGTTGAAGATCCAGAGTAGATTCTTGGCTCAATGTTTCACAAAATTCTTCCAATCTTCGTAGTTTATTAAGATTATTTAACATTTTGACACGATTAGTTGTTTCCATGCTAAATAAATACGTATCGTCTCGATATATTATATTGCAATAAATTGTATCTATTATTTTTCGATCTATGCGATCTATAAGATTATAAAGCTCGGAGAAATCCGAACCTGTTAGAGTTTCTCGATCTATTTGCCCAAATCCAATTACTTCAAAGAAGTTATAGTTTTTGGTAATCGATTTATGAATATCTCTTTGCGCTACATCTCCATCTTTTGTTTTAATGTCAATGCGATCGCCAAATTGTTGGTCAACATTCTCTAGGTTGTTCAAAAAACCTTGAGAATCACGAGCATCAATCGAATCTCCATTCATAGGCTAATATTGACTTCGGCTAAACTTAAATTTTTGAGATAGTAGATGTGAGATTATGACAAAAAAAGAAAAATCATTCATTCCTACCATCATACTCCTTTATTTCAAAGCTGCCCGAATTCTTTGGATTCGAGCAGCTTTGAGCATTTCTCATACCGCTTGGCGCATTCCCCGAACAATCTGCAATATCACTGGCAGTATTTCGTTCGCCTTCGCCCCTCTTTTCAGCACCACTTCCAGATCGAGAAGTCGCGTCAGGGCATGGGAAAGCGATCGCAGCGACACCCCCTCCACTTCCCGACGCAGAAAGTACAATCGCTTGGGATTACCAATACCGCACAAGCGAGCAATTTCCCCATCCTTCCTCATTCCTCCTTGCAATGCTGCCTTTACCCAAAGCCAAGTGCGAAACTGAGTCACGAGAGTTGCCGCGATCGCCAAAGGATAAACCCCTCGAGCCAGCAACTCTTCCAACAAACCTGCCATTTCCAACGCTTTCCCCTCTCGCAAACTCGCCGCTAACTGAAGATTGGTTTGAGTCATGCAGGGAACTAACCCCCTCACCTGCACTTTGGTCAGGCGATCGCCACTGGCATAAACCGCCAACTTTTGCAGTTCCGACTCCACCCGCATCGTATCGTTACCAATCGCGTCAGCCAAGTAATTGACAACATCCCGACCCAAATGCAAATTCAACTCCTTCGCCTGTGTCCCAATGGCAGCAGCAATCAAATCGGTACGCCACGGGGGAATCTTGGCAAACTCTTTTAACTTGCCGAATTTGAGGAGGTGCTTTGACACTTTCAGGCGCTTGTCAATGGCACTGGCAACAAAGATGAGGTCTGTCGTATCGGGCAATTGTCCCAAGCACTGAAGCAGTTCCAAACCCGTCTCCCCAAACTGCTTGAAGTTGCACTCTTCCACAACCACCACCTTGCGACCATCGCCAAAAGCTGCGGCTCTGGCACAGGCGATCGCGGACTCCAAAGCATTGCTCGAAAACCGATGGATGTTAAAATGCCGCCATTGTGAAGAGACGCGGGACTGGTAAGCGGCAATTTCTCGTTCGATGGCGTATCGGTCGTCTCCTACTAAAATTGCAATCATGTTCTATTTGGCCTCAATTTCAACGGTTACGGCATAGCCCAAGGCTTTGTCAAGAATGCGTTCGACGGTTTGGCTGCGTTGCTGAAATCTCTTGATGTACTTGGGTTCGACAGACAGCACTGCCCGTTCCTCGTCGAGTTGGGCCAAGCGAGCGCGGGAGAGCAAGCCGCGATTGCTGGGTTTCGCCGTTTCGACGACATTCGCCCAAATTCCTGCGAGATCGGATGCGGATTCGGTTGCCGATGATAGCTTGCTCCCGTTGCTTGGGGGTTCGAGGGAAGCGATCGCAGTTTCGGGCATCAAGTTCAACAAGCAAACTTCGAGCCAAATGGACGCATTGAGAGAGGTTTTTAACTGCGCCTCCGACTTTTGCAATTGTGTCAAAGCAGCGTCGATTGCCGGGAAATCCAAGCCGTTTGCCAAGGAACGCAATTTGTTATGGGCGATCGCGCTCGTGACCAAATGCTTGCTTTTAGGTGCGGATTTAACCAGCAGCAAATCTCGATAAACTTGCAACAAACCGCTCAAAATCAATTGAGGCGCTTTGCCTCCATCCACCAAAGTACGAGCGAGTTTCAGCGTGCCGATGATGTCTCCTTTGCCCAAACTCGTCAGCAATTCGAGGAGTTCTTCGGGACTGACCCCTCCCGATACTTCAACAACGCGAGTTGGGGTGATGGTTTCTCCCAATAGTGCCAACTGGGAGAGGAGTTGCAGGGCATCTCGCAAACCTCCATTTGCCGTGCGAGCGATCGCATTCAATGCTTCCTCGGTAATGTCAATGGTTTCCAGTTCTGCCACCTCTCGCAAATGGTCGATAATGGTTTGCACGGACAGCGCTCGAAAGTTGAAGGTTTGGCAACGCGAGGCGATCGTAGGCAGAACTTTATGCGCCTCTGTCGTGCAGAGAATAAACATCGTCCGCGCCGGAGGTTCTTCGATGACCTTCAGTAGCGCATTCTGGCTAGCACTGGTAAGCATATGCGCTTCATCGAGGATAAAGATGCGATATCGCCCTCGAGCCGGGGCAAAATTGCTCTGTTCGATGAGGGAACGAGCATCATCTACCCCATTGTGAGAAGCGGCATCGATTTCGCTCACATCCAAGGCAGAACCATTATCGATGGCACGACAGGAAGCGCAAACGCCACAAGGGGTTACAGTAGGTTCTTCACCCTCCAAGCAGTTGAGAGACTTGGCTAAGATTCGAGCGGTTGAAGTTTTGCCCGTTCCGCGAGGTCCGGTAAAGAGATAGGCTCGGGCAATTTGGCGATCGCTAACTGCATTGGTGAGGGCAGTGCGAATGAAATCCTGACCGACTAACTCAGCTAACTTTTGAGGTCGGTACTTAAGGTGTAATGCTTGGTGTGTCATGGGATTCTCTGTCTAATTTCTCTTCTCTCTCCCGATAGGGAAATTTGCAATTCGCAATTCGCACTCGGGAGACTTTTTGCAAAACTCGGTTGAGGGGAAAAATGGGGAAATACTTGTCAAAACTCGATTTACAGGAACTGGCACTAATACAAGGGTGCAAGGATATACTCGGCAGCAATAGGAACTTCTCCTTTCGCATTAGTTCCATAGGGGACTATGAGAGTTGGGGTTTCGGGAGAAGCCAAATGAATGCGGAGATCGGAGGTAGAAATCGCTTTAACCACTTCCAGAAAATAGCGCACGTCGTATTTGAACTCGACATCCTCACCCTTCATCTGAATACCCAATGCTTCTTCTCCTTTGCCGACTTCCTTGTGTTCGATGCTCAGATAGGCTTTTTGAGTTTCGCTTTCCAAGCGCAAAGTCACGGCTTTGGCAGACTTATCGCTGAGAACGACAAAACGCTCTAAAGTCTTCAATAAGGCCACTCGTTCGACGGTAAAAGCGCGGCAATATTGACTTCGCAATGGCTGCACTACGCCCTCGCAGTCGGGATACTGTCCTTCGAGGGTCGCCGTCACCAAGCACTTCTCATTCCATTCAAAAATTGCCGTTCCCCCTTGGGTTTCGGAAGTTTCCGACTTCTCAAAGTAGAGCGTGACTTTATCGGTGGGGTCTAAATTGCGCTCCAACTCTCGCAGCACTTTCAGGGGAACGGTAAAACTGACAGGTTCTGCGAGGGGCGTTTGAGATTTGCTTTCGGTTTTGCCCTCCATCAATGCCAAGCGGTGGCCGTTGGTCGTCCACGTTCTCAAACTGTCGAGTTTTCGTTCCGGGTCGCAGGACAGGTAGAAGTGAGAGCCATTGAGTATCTTTTTATCTTCTTGAGTGGAAGCAGCAAAGAGAGAGCCTGACAATTGAGCAAGGAGCAAACTGGCTGGAAGGGTCATTAATTTGGTCTCGACTCGAGGCAAGTTGGGAAAATCATCCTCAACCATGCCTCTAAATTCAAAACGCTTGTCGCGATCGCTTGGTGTCGATAGGATGGCAGCCAGTGCGGGTTCTTCTTCCGGTTCAGTCGGTTCGACAATCTTACACTCGAGGGAAATATCTCCTTGAGGAAACTTGCCGATCATCTGTCGAAATGCGTCTAAGGGCAGCGTCATCGCACCGGGAGAATTAACTGTAGCGGCAAAACTCACGCTCATCCCGAATTGCAGGTTGTAGGTGGTCAAGTGCAATTTTTGTTCGGCAGCATCGGCAACAAACAGAACATTGTTGAGGATGGCGTGACTGGGATTTTGGGGAACGCCTTTGGCGACGAAATCGAGGTAATCGTTGAGGATACTGCGATCGCAAACGATATTCAATTCCGGTCTGGTTTTTGTTGCAGGTTTGGCCTCTGCTTTTGGAGTTGCCTTTTGAGTTTTCTTTTGGGTTGTCGTCTTCTTCTGGGTACGAGTTGTCGTACTCGTTCTTCGCTTTTTCTTCGCGGTTGTTGCTGTCGTTCTCGTCATGGGCTGAAGGGAGATTGAATTGCCCTAGCGTTGCGCGATAGCGGTTTTTACCTTCTGGCGATCGCGGAAGACTGGGAATTAAACCCAGCCTCCTCCCTCAAAAGCCCCGTTTGTTCTTGGACAGAAACAGAACTCGATGGCGAAACCGAGATGCACCGACATACCACAGTCGATTGTATTCTTTGCGCTTCTGTCGCTCGGATTCGTCATTACCCACAAATAAACGCACGAGGAGATCGTCCCCATCGATCGCCCCTTCATCAAACGTACTGCCTTGAGAATTATGGATGGTCAGGGCAAAGCAATTCCAAACCTTCGCGAAAACATCATCGCGAAACCAGTAATACTTGCGCCATAAAAAGGAATTGCGCTTGGCACTCTGATACTTTTGCTCCAACTCCGCCTCATATCGACGGCGTTCGGACTCTTGCAGGACAAAGATTTGCCGGACGAGACCTTCATCAGTAACGACTCGCAATTGCCACACCTGATAGCCATAATGTCGATTCTCGGCAATCTCTTGCACTTCAATCTCGCAGGAGGTGGGCAAAATAACGGTCTTACCATCGGGAGCCACAACTGGGTTTTTGGTAATCAGTCGCTCTCCGATAAC
>NZ_JAYGHV010000076.1:0-5764 GCF_034932145.1 Spirulina sp. 06S082
GAAGCCATTCAGGATTACCGCGCCGCCGATCCCAATGATACTCTAGTCAAAACTGCTCGCGGTTTGGGCATTTGTTTGGGAAATTAAATAGTAGGGTGGGCAAAACTCACCCTATAATAAAGAAGGAAGAAATAGAAAAAACTTATTATTTTTTCATGGCAACAGTTTTACGATATTCTTCAGCTTCGGCGACTTTGGTAAAACTAATTTTTGTTTCCCAGTTTTCTTCTCGAGCAATATTTTTTACTGTTTCTACAATTTCATCTAGAGTGATGCTAAAAAATTCTTTGCGATCGTTAGCTTTATTTACTCTTTTCTCATCAAAAATCTGATGCAATCTATTTTCTAACTCTGGTGCATTGTCTGAAAAAATCATTGTATGAATATCGAAAGGAAAAGGAACAGAAGCACTACTCAGTTCTTTGATGCGATCGTTAGGATCGAGTCTGCGTGTCATACCTATTTTATAAATGTTGCTCCCAAATGAACCAATATTAGAAATAATGTAAACATGACCTGACTTTGTTAACTGTGCGCGTGAAACTGCTCGTTCTTTATTAATCGTGGCTTCTTCTAATTGTTGTCTAAGATATTCAATTTTTTCTTGTAGCTTGTCTTTCTCCTGACCCATTAATTGCGTAATTTCTTGGCGAGCTTTTTCTAGTTCTTTTGTATATTTTTCTTCTTCTTCTTCAGTTTTTTCTTTGATCTTTTCAATTTCACGACGAGCTTTTTCTTCTTCTCGCATTTGCTCTTTGATCCTACGCTGCTCTTCTTGTTCTTCCTTTTTCTTTTCTTGAAATTCGTGAGTTAAATATAATTCTTGTAACCTCAATCCCAAATACTCTTTTGTGATTTCACATTTATTTGTCTCTGATAATTTATTTAGAGCTTCGTATGATTTGTTAATTCTCTTTTCTAATGTTTTGATATTATTATACTTAACTTTTAAAACGGCTGTATCACACTCACCATTAAATGCACGAAGAATTAACTTCAAAAAAGCATTGATCATTTTTCTCCCTTTCGCTTGACTTCCTTCTACTGTCCACTCAGTATGACAGATAGCGGCTATTTTGTTTTTTATCTTTTCCTTTTGTTTTATTTTGATTGTATCAAGTTTCTCTTTATATTCTTCAGATGTACCAAAATCATATTTACTTTCATAAAGCCCATGAGAAACAATAAACTCTTGTTCTTCTAATTCTTGTAAACGGGATATTAATAATGTAATTTCCTTCTTGATTTCGGCAAGAGTTTTACGATCTTCCTTAATATTGGACTCGAGTTCCATCAGTATCTTATCTTTTTCTATCAGATTGCCATATTTTTTTTGGAAGGATTCTATTTTTTGTTTCTTGATATTAATCTCAGCTTGACGTTTGTTTAATTCTTGCTCTTTGACTGAGATTTTTCCATATCGTTCTTCAAGCTGTCTAATTGTCTCTTTCTTCGCTAGAATATAGCCAATTGCTAGTATTGCAATACAGGTCGTAATAAAGGTGATAAGTATCATTGTCTACAAAAAATCTAGCTATAAGTACTGTTCTTTTAAGTTATCGCAATAGCACAAAATGTTAATTCAATTAAGTGCTAAAGCGAATTTTCAGATAATCTGACTCCATTTTTGCCCCAGACGGATTTAACGCGGCTAGGGCTTGGGGTAGAACTAAATTGCGGCGATGATTACCGATGCGAATATTTAATTCATCCCCAGTTTTATTTAACTGAATTTTATCTTTAGTCATGCGGGGTAAATATAGTTCTAAACTATAATATCCTCCTTCTTGTACAATACGCATAGTATTTTCTTGATAATAAACCTGTGATGGGTCTTCATCTGCATATAAAGTTTCTTTCAATCGTTCTAAAGCCTCAAGACCGCACATTTCCTCAGAATATAAAGGAACTTCTTTTACTGGCAAAGGATGGAAATTTTCGTGAATTTCCTTTCTATAAATTTCCTGACTTTCCTTCCAACGCTTGAAAAAAGGATCGCTGACTTCTTCGGGAATAATACGATTGGCAATAATCAAATCTGTGGCCACATTATATAAACTTAAATAGGCATGAGCGCGTAAAGATTCCTTAATTACCATCTTCTCGGGATTCGTCACCAAACGCACTGAAGTTTGTGTATTATTGGTTAAAATCTTTTCTAATTCTTCAATTTGTTCGTAGAATTCGTAAGGAGCATCCATCACCTCTTTATCCGGTAGAGAAAATCCAGCAATGGGCTTAAAAAGCGGTTCGACTAAAGGACGCAAAGCAACCGACATGGTTTGTAAGGGCTTATAAAATCTTCTCATATACCAGCCCCCTACCTCTGGAATACTCAACAGTCTTAACGCTGTTCCCGTCGGTGCAGAATCAATAATTAAAATATCGTATTTGCCCTCATCGTAGTGGCGTTTCATTCGCACTAACCCAAATATCTCATCCATACCGGGGAGAATGGCTAATTCCTCGGCTTGTATGCCATCAAGTCCCCGTGCTTGTAAAACTTGGGTAATATAGCGTTTAACTGCCCCCCAATTGCCTTCTAACTCCATTAGTGCATCTAATTCCGCCCCCCAGAGGTTCGATCGCACGAGTTTGGCTTCGTGTCCCAGTTCTAGATCGAAACTATCGGCGAGGGAGTGGGCTGGATCGGTACTCAAGACGAGGGTTTTATAGCCCAATTCCGCACAGCGTAACCCCGTTGCTGCTGCAACAGAGGTTTTTCCAACGCCGCCTTTTCCTGTCATTAAAATTACGCGCATGAGCCGATCTACCTAAGAAGTCCCTGATATTTTAACTTAGGGAGCGGGAATCGAGACAAAATGCTGTTTGAGAACGTCAAGGCGAGAAATATGCCAGTAGTCTATTTGTACAGTTTCTAAAGGTGTTTGTTGCTGGAGATAGCGTAAAGCAGCAACAGCAGCAGCACAGGCAAAAACAGGTAAGGTAAACCCCGATCGCGGTTGAGAAATGGTCACAAAAAAACTTGATTTAGAGAAAGAACAAGGTAACGAGGGAATGGTTTGTTTAACATAGGTAGTGCCATGATTTTTCTCTTCTTTTAGCAATAGTTTTGAATGTCTTCTCCGCAACAATCAGCAAGGTAACACAAAGCCCGAAACCGCAAATAAACAACTTCTTCATAAACTGGGTTCAACTTGCATAACGGAGGAATTTCTACTACCGTTCGTCCAAAAACTTTGATTTTACGCTCAAATGGACATTGTGCGGGAATTGTGCGACAGATAGAATGGGCGATCGCGCTACTCTTAATCTCTAATTGGTTCAACCATTGGCGAAGAGGATGGTAGAGGTCAAATGTACGAAAATCTGAGGAGAGAGAAGTACGGATGGGGAAAGATAAAACTCCGAGGGCGTTTGAAACGATATTAGGATTTAACATGATTCAAAATAGGTCTTTGTGATTTGCTATATTCCTAGAGTATCCATAATTTTAAAAAATGGGAAGAGCATAAAAATATAAATTACCTTTATGAATCATAACTTTATCTTAAGTCTTCAAGATTTCCATTGCGCCCCTCCCTTCTCCTTGTTATCATAGGGAAAGACTTGTGGAGAGGTGGCAGAGTGGTCGAACGCGCTCGACTTGAAATCGAGTGAACCGAAAGGTTCCGTGGGTTCGAATCCCACCCTCTCCGTATTAAAATGCTTGTCTAAGGCTTCTTTGTATTTAGCACAGGCGGGGCGATCGCCTCGTCTTTGGTGGCGTTTTTGCACTCGATAACGTAGAAATATTTGCTTTCATTGCGGAGGTATTTAAGTAAATCGCGGTTGCCGTAATTGTTGTTTAATTAGAGGTTAATCTGGATGGCTTTTTTGTACTGCTCTCCAAAATGCTTATCTGGTAGAGAAAGCAGCTACAAGTTATGTACTATTGCCCTGATTTGGTGGTGAAATTCGTTTAGTAATACTTGGGGCTGCTGCAATTTTGAGAGCAAGGGCTTTTTGTTCTGGTTTTGATGATGACCAGCCTGTGATGTCGGCATGATTGTGATTATTTTCAACAGGTTTCGCTTTTATTGTTAATGATTCAATTTGACAATCTTTTGCTTGAATATCAAATCGTCCATAAAGTGTTTTGCCTGTTTGTGTGGCAACATCATCCCCAACTTGCCAAATTTCAGCTTCTGTTGTCTCTCGGTGGCGAGTCACTGATAAATCTTGATGAGGATGAGGCATAAATAACTCTGGTCTTGGGGTTCCATTGTTTCGGAAATGTCTACTTTGCAAAACATACCTAGCTAGGATTTCAGTTTCTTCAATAGGTGGAATATTTGATGGATCAAGCATTATTTGACTTAGATTTTTTGAATATTTACCTGTTCAATCAAATTCAGAATTCTTGTTGATATTTCACCTAAGAAAAATTCCGATCCATTAGTGCTATCTTCCCCAAATAAAGCGGCGTAATAAAGATAACCTTCTGGGCTAATACTAATAGACAATATCCAACGGGGATGGCGATACCATTCCAAAGTAATATGACCATCGGGTTCTGCACCAAAGGTCGGTAATGGATAAGTTAATGGCAATGCTTCGATTACCGCCCAAGTTTTCTTAAAAGTTTTTTCCTGAATCGGTAGGGCATTATATCCATCCCAGTCTGTGGTTTGGCATTCATCCCATAATTCGATGAGTTCGTTATAGGCTTGCTGCTTACCAAAAACTACTGACTGGGAAAAATGCTGAGAATTATTTTGATTGATTTTCTCGATATAGTTAGCGGTGGTTGTGCTGCCTATTGTTCTGGTTAAGGTTGCCATTTTATCCTCCAAATTTTTCTAAAGCTGTGTTTGTGATGCTATTGAAAAAAATTGTGTTTTTAAGCCAACGTATTTTATTAAGATGTTCGATTAATGATGATTTTTTAAGGTCAGGCAATGGTGAAATAAATACATCAATGTCAACAATAAGAAATTGCTGATTTGCTTCTGATTGTTGGGTACATACCCAGTTAATACTATAGGGATGATTAAGAACTTTGTAAGTTTCTTGATAGAAAAATGTGTCTCTTTTTAGAGATGGGTTAAAGTTGCTTTTTTGAACTGTTTTTAAATAAGTTGATGGCTTTTCTCCTTCTTCAATTAAGATTTTGTTGATATAGCGCACCCCTAGACGATTAATGATCCTGGGTTCGGCTAGTTCATAAAACAATGACCATAGATTTAACGCTTCTTGGTGAAATGTTGTCCATGATTCGTAATTGCCGACGCTACTGATGGCGATTCCGGTTTTGGTGAATTGGACTACACGGTTTTTATATTCGTTCTCAAGTCTCAAGCCAATCCATTGTGTCCGGTGTTCTACTGCTGATGCTGCGGTGCTTCCATCGGGTTGTAGTGGTGTTTCGACATGGATGCCATGCTCATACTGAATCTGGATGGCTCGATAGTCTGGTAATCGTTGGGTTAATTCTGCCTTCAGGGTCTCTGGTTCTAATTCTTTGGTTGCATGGGCTTGCCAATGAATCACCGCCTCAATTAGGGGCGATCGCCTTAATTGTGGGAATGTCTCATTGACATCGATGATTAGTGTTTGAGGATCGCTCATTGCCTGTTGACTTGTCTGCTTAGTTCAGATTTTGACACTCCCCCGTTAAATCAAAGATTATAACGGGGGATTCTTGCTTCACTGGGTTTGCCTAGTTTCAAGTCATCTCTGTCTTGAAACCCCGTCCAGATTCCCCTCCACAAGCATCTGTTTAACGTCCACTGACTGCCCGACAGCAGACAACCAAAAACTT
>NZ_JAYGHV010000077.1:0-5621 GCF_034932145.1 Spirulina sp. 06S082
ATTAAATCTGCCGATTGTGAACTGTTGTTAAAACTCATACAACATGCTGATGATAATAAAAATTTAGCTCAAAGAATTTTTGTTGGTCTTCCCTATCAAGAACAACAAGATGAAAATGAAACTCAAATAGTTAAAAGTGTTGCTCAAAGTATTTTTGAAAAATACAACTCATTTTCTTTTAGAGTTGTATGTTTAGCTACATCTTATCTTGCAGATACACAGATTACTCAATCTACACCACTTTACTTAGAAGAAGCGGAATTAGGTTTAACAATCAACAAACCCAAGTGTCTATAAGTTTTTGAATTTTTCTCAATTAAAGAGTACTTGTAAAACATAATTTCGGAGAACGCGATGTTAAAAATAATCTTTCTTGAACAAAGAAAGCTGACCGGGAGAAACATTCGATTGTCCCAGATAGTAGTAGCTGAGATGGCAAGCGGTACATAAAGGAATCAGATTGGAGCGTCGATTGTCCTCTGGCATCCGATTGGCATGGTGAACCACCAGCGTCCGTGCTGTGCGTTCGGATTTGGTTAGTCCTGAAGTGTCGTCTCCGGGTTTGAGGCACTGCCAGCCGCACTTGTGACAGCGCCACCCGGCCTCTTCTTTCACGGCCAAGGCGATTTCTTTCCAATTGTCGGGATAGCGCTGGCGGCGGGACATACTCTCGATTGATTCGATGGTGTCATAGTATTTTAACCCATTGGAACTCAATTGAGGACGGCGCGATCGCAGAGGTCATCAAGCTGTCGCCTTCGTTTCAATTCCTCTGCCAGTGCGGGAAATCGCTCCAGAGTCTGGTCTTTCTTGAGAACCCGTCGTGCGGCTCGGTATGCGGCATCTAAAAGAGCTTCATCCTCGCTTAAATCCGCCAAAGCAAACTTGGGAATGCCGGATTGTTGCGTTCCCAAAACCTTACCCGGACCGCGCAATTGCAAGTCAAATTCGGCCAACTCGAAACCATCTTGGCAGCGTTCCATCATTTCCAATCTGGCACGGGAGGAATCGGAGAGCGAATCGCTGGCAAGATAGCAGTAGGATTGCCATTGACTGCGACCCACTCGCCCTCGCAGTTGGTGCAATTGTGCCAAACCAAAGCGTTCGGCGTGTTCGATGAGGATGACGGTGGCCAAGGGGTTATCGACTCCTACCTCAACCACCGTCGTGCTGACCAGAATGGGGGTTTTGCCCGCTTGGAAATGAGCGATCGCTTGCTGTTTCTCATCAGCCTTCATCCGTCCGTGCAGCAATCCTACCGAGAATTCGGGGAAGATTTGGACGGACAGGCGATCGCGTTCGGCAATGGCGGCTTTGAGGTCGAGTTTGTCCGAGGCTTCCACCAAGGGCAGAATAATGTAAGCCTGTCTGCCTTGTTGCACCTCCTCTCGAATGCGCTGGTAGGCAATGTGGCGATCGCATTTGGGAGAATTGCTCAATAGTTGGGTGAGAATGGGTTTGCGTCCGAGGGGCAGTTCGTCGATGCGAGAGATGGCCAAATCCCCATAAGCGGTGAGAGCGAGGGTGCGCGGGATGGGGGTGGCCGTCATGGTCAGAACGTGAGGAAAATGTCCTTTCTGTTGCAATTGGTGACGGGCAACAACCCCAAAACGGTGACTTTCATCGCAAATGACCAATCCCAACTGCTTGAAGTTTACCCGTTTTTGAATCAGGGCGTGGGTGCCGACAAGTAAGGACAGTTGACCCGATGCGATTTTCCGGTAGATGGTTTGGCGGGGTTGGGTTGCGGTCGAACCCGTCAGCAGGGAGGTCGAAACCCCCAAAGGTGCAAACCATTTGGCAATTTTGCGATAGTGCTGTCGGGCGAGAATTTCCGTGGGAGCCATCAATGCCACTTGATAGCCGGCTTGAATGGCGGCGAGGGCAGCAAAACAAGCCACGCAGGTTTTCCCCGAACCCACGTCTCCCTGTACCAAGCGGTTCATGGGTTGGGGTTGGCTCATATCATTGAGGATTTCCCGAATGACACGCTGTTGGGCGGAGGTTAGGGAGAAGGGCAAACCCCCAGCAAAGCGATCGAGCAGCGTTCCGGTTTTGGCGAGAGGGATGCCCGGTTGTTGCTGGAAGGCGCGGCGGCGTTGGAGCATCCCCAAAGCAAGGTAGAAGAATTCATCGAAAGCGAGGCGATCGCGGGCGTGTTTTAGTCTTTCTTGGTTTTTGGGAAAGTGGATGTTGGCGATCGCTTCTTGCAGGTTTGCCAGTCCAAACCGCGCTCTCAATGGTGAAGGGAGAGGGTCTTCAAGATAGTCAATGCAGGAAAGAGCAGCACGGGTGCATCGTTGGATTGTTTCGTTGGTAATGCCTTTGGTGAGGGGGTAGATAGGGGTAAGGATGGAGCGAACGGTTTTGGCGGTGGCGAGGTCGGTAACTTCGATTTGAGGGTTGTGGATGCCGATGCCTCGCGAGTTGTAGCGATCGCTTTTCACTTGACCCGTAATGATAACAATTGCGTCGGGAGGGTAGGCTTGGTGCTGCTGTTCTCGCCATTGCTTGGATTTGTAGCGGGGATGGTTGTGGAAGCGAGTGCAGGTCACGCGCCCCGTTTTATCACGAATGCGCCAGATTTGCAAGGTCAGTCCGCCTTTCCGCGAGTCCATAAGATCGTGACTGACGATCTTGCCAACAAGGGTAACATTATCCCCGATGCGAATATCTTTAATGCGAGTTCGTTTGAAGAAGATGTGCTTTCTGGGGTAATAGTGAAGGAGATCAGCGATCGTCGTCAGATTGAGTTTTTTGAGTTGGCGGGCTTCGGTGTCGTTAATGCCTGCAAATCTTGACAGAGAGAGGTCGAGCATGATGAGTACGGTCAATCGGCTCGACTCCAGCAGCGATCGCTGCTATCTCTCTTGATGGCAATGTGTTGAAAAAACCTTTGATAAGATTGAATGGAAGGCGATCGCGGTTGTAAGTGCGTTGCAAGGCTTCGCATTTTCGCCGTGCTTCTTCGATACTATCCGCATAAACGGGTTCGTCCCAGTCATCAACATTTTCTGCTAGATCAGCACATCTTGAATTGTCTTGTTATAGATAATGCGACCTGGAGTGGTTTTGATATATTGAAAACTCTCGCCATTTGGTAATTCCCTAATTTTGCTCCACCGATAGTGATACACCTTACTACCGTCAGATTTTTCTTCTACCTCAATGACTTCATCATCTTCTTGGGTTTCAACTTCACCATTGTAACGCAGCCAGATATAAGTATGAATGTTTAACTGCCCTTGCTCAAAGGCTTGCAGGGCATCTTCCATTGAGGCAAAATACCGTCCTGCTCCATGTTCAGGAGTTTGCACTGCTGGATTTTCTGCTGTCAAATAATAGCAACCCAACACCATATCTTGACTGGGTGCAACAATGGGTTTCCCTGTTGCGGGGGATAATATATTGTGACAAGCCATCATTAATAACCGCGCTTCTGCCTGTGCTTCTAAAGAGAGCGGCACATGAACCGCCATTTGGTCGCCGTCAAAATCAGAGCTAAATGCTGGACAGACCAAGGGGTGCAACTGAATGGCTTGACCTTCCACTAAAATCGGTTCAAAGGCTTGAATCCCTAAACGGTGCAAGGTAGGAGCGCGATTGAGCAGGACTGGATGTCCGGTAATGACTTCTTCCAAAACTTCCCAAACCGGATATTCTCCGCGCTGAATCAATTTTTTCGCTGCTTTCATATTGTTTACCAAACCACTTTTAATCAAGCGATGAATTACAAAAGGTTGGAACAATTCGATCGCCATTTCCCTTGGTAAACCGCATTGATAAATTTTTAACTTTGGTCCCACGACGATGACAGATCGCCCGGAATAATCCACCCGTTTTCCCAGTAGGTTGTGTCGAAAACGTCCCTGTTTCCCTTCAATAATATCCGACAGGGATTTAAGAGGGCGATTGTCGGCTCCCAATACCATACGCCCCCGTCGTCCGTTATCGATCAAAGCATCGACAGCTTCTTGCAGCATTCGCTTTTCATTCCGCACGATGATTTCCGGGGCATGAATCTCTTGTAAACGAGCAAGACGATTATTGCGGTTAATCACCCGGCTATATAGGTCATTTAAATCAGACGTGGCAAAACGTCCCCCCTCCAACTGCACCACTGGACGCAAATCTGGGGGAATCACGGGAATTACCGTTAATACCATCCATTCGGGTCGCGATCCCGTAGCAATAAAATTCTCAATTACCCGCCAGCGCTTAATCAATTTGGCTCGCTTTTCTCCCTTCGATCCGGCAATTTCTTCCCGCAGTTTTTCCGCTTCTGATTCGAGGTTGATTTCTTCGAGTAAGCGCTGAATCGCTTCTGCACCAATACCCACTTCAATCCCCGTTAATTCCGCCTCTTCAGCATAGAGTTGCTCTTCTAACTCCAACCACTGATCTCCTATTAAGAGTTGGCGTGTGGATAAATAGCTGGCGTTACCGGGATCAAGAACAACATAGGCATTAAAGTAAACGATCTGCTCTACATCTCTTAAAGTCATATCCAAGAGAATGCTTAGATAACTCGGAAGTCCTTTGAGATACCAAACATGAGTTACAGGAGCAGCAAGTTTGATATAACCCATACGGTGACGGCGAACGTGAGACTCCGTTACCTCTACACCGCAGCGCTCGCAAACAATCCCCCGATGGCGCACTCGCTTGTATTTGCCGCAGTGGCATTCCCAATTTTTGGCAGGCCCAAAAATCCGCTCACAGAACAAGCCATCCATTTCTGGCTTGAGAGTCCGATAGTTAATGGTTTCGGGTTTGGTCACTTCTCCAACCACTTGACCATTAGGAAGAGTAAGTTCTCCCCATTGGCGAATGCGCTCTGGGGAAGCCAAATTGATTTTCACATAATAGAATAAGCCATATTTAGGGTAATGAATTAATTGTTGTCTTCTTCCATCAGATTGTGCAGACCTCCACTTTCCTGTTTGAGATTTAGAACTATTGTTATCTGTTTGAGATTTAGAACTACTCTGTTTATTTTGATCTGTATTTCCCTTGCTTTGGCTTCCATGAGAAGCGTTTTGATCGCCTTGATCTTGATTAGTCGTTTGAGTTCTTTCGTGTCTAGAAAATTGAGCGACAGGAGGAATACTTTTAGTTTTGATAGAAGTTTGATTAGGTACAATAATTTCAGGTTGTAAAATAGCGACTTCTTGTATCACTCTAACTTCAGCAGATGCACTTAATTTTGCATTTGCTTCATTCAATGCACAACGACTCAGAGTAGAAAAAATCCGTGCGGTTTGCTTTAAACAAAACTTACGGATCTGAGCTTCAAGGTTTGGATCGAAAGTTAAATTACCATCCGAACTATCATCATTAGAATATTCCTTTGCGCTTTCATTAGTTTCCTGAATGGACTCAAAAATTAAGTCACCTAAATCGCCAGCCAATATTTTCAACAAGATGGCCATAAATTTACAGAAACTATGAACTTGCCAAAAGAATATTCTGGGTTCTCGCGTCCATTTCGGAACAGTCCAAGAAGTTGCTGTTATGAGAACAATTTCTCGAATGCTCGAGTCAGCATAGAATGTTCCACTTTGTTCAATATATCCTTCTGTTGCCTCCCAAAAAACATCGCCTGCTTCAATAGTTTCTCC
>NZ_JAYGHV010000078.1:0-5149 GCF_034932145.1 Spirulina sp. 06S082
TCCTTCTCCTGCTTTGAGATAGCGAATTGATAAATCTTCCACATCCAAACATAATTCTGCTTGCCATGTTGGACGTTCTATATTCCAACAATTTAATTGTTTTCGATCTTGTTGACACCCTAAATCAAGCAGCCAATTTTCAATTTCTGGCAGGGGATGATTGTAGAGGGGTGTATCGGGGTTGGGTAATACCATAGACACTTTAAAAACTAGAATTTGAGTACAGAAAAGACAGCAAAGCAACCGGAATTTGTAAAGCAGTTTCACCTCGGGTTAAGCCTACGGCGATCGCCAATAAGATGCAACTGAGAAAGGTTACGCCCAAAATAAACAAAGCGAATAATTCTCCTCCCGATAAAGGGCGATCGCTAGGATCGAGATAAGCAGTATTGCTATATTCTTCTTCTTCCTCCTCCTGCCAAGAAAAATGCGATCGCGGTTGCACCACATAGAAACGCGAATAGCCAATTTGACTATCATAAAGCAAACGACCCTCGCGATCGCTCAAAATTGCATAGGCTTCATTCAGTTTTTGAAATTTAACTGTTGCAATTTCAGGCGGTAATGTTGTTGTATCTGGGTGATAGCGCTTGCTTAACCGCCAATACGACCGTCTGATTTCAATAACAGAAGCGGAAGGATGTAGACCCAAACGCGCATAATAACTATTAGCAATGCGCGCCTGTGCCGATACCCTGCGATCGCTGGTTCTGGGGTTAAATCCGCTCTGACTCATGGAAAGGTGTTGGCTCGAATCCTAACTTAATTTTATATTGTACCTGTGGATTCGCGATCGCAATTTAATCGCGAGAGTGGTCTGGCGATCGGAAGATGAATGTAGTCAAAATTTATCCAATACTTGAGTGTTTGGGAGTGCAAAGCGTAACATCAATTTGGTATAGACTGAACGGATTATGTGCCGCGATCGCCTTCTACTCAATATTTGCTATACTCCACAATCCCAAACCCTCTCTGATACCAATTCACAAGATAGTGATATTGTGACTGAATTTTCCCTGTTTTTAGACTATTTCTAGTTAGTCAGCCGTTGCTAATTCCGTGCTACCTCGGACGCGACGACGAGTTAGGCTATTAAATAGCATTTGTCCGACCGCCTTAATCAAGTTTCCTTCTAGTTCGCCAAACATCTTCATATTCGCTTTGAAAGAAGCATTTGCTTCTTCAACAATATCTTCTGCCGTGGCTTGGTCGATGGGCAGTTCGTTCATGGCTTGACGATAATTGTCCTTAAATGCCTTCTCATCAGCAATTTCTGGAAACTCATAAAAATGGGTTCCTTCTCCTTCCGATAAATTCATACCCCGTTGGGCGATTTTTTTCAGGATTTGACCGCCAGAGAGATCCCCCATATAACGAGTATAGAGGTGAGCAAGTAACAATTCGGGACGAGTATTGCAAATTTCCCGAATGCGATCGACATAAGCCTGTCCCGATGCTGAAAGTTTAACTTCGTTGCGCCAGTTAGGACCGTAGTAGAACAGCAAATCTTGTTCTAAACTATGTTTGCGATTGAGTTCGGGGAAATACATATAGGAAAGAACAGCATGATCCTTATGGCGTTCCATTTCCTCTTCCATCGCTGAATAGACAAAATAGAGATTAGCCGTGAGTTTGCGATAGGAGGTTTTCTCCACGACTCCTTTTAAAAAACATTTAATAAAACCCATGTTTTCTGCCATGGTATGGGCTTTCTTTGTCCCTTCCCGTAGCATTGTAGCTAAATTAACACTCATCTTAAATTTCCTGTTCTATGATTGGACGTTTGGGAATAAAAAATCACCTAGTGTCCTAGGTTAAACCGATCTGTTGAGAAAATTCATTAAGATTTTTTACAGAATCTTGGTAGGAGTTGGTAAGGTATTCCTTTGCGGCGATCGCACTCTCCCCATCAGATCGTCAGGTTTCTTTACAATTTGCAATATTTTCCCAATATTTTCCCAATATTTTTCCAACATTTTTCCATCTTCGTCTTCCTGTAGAGTTGCAATTTAGTTCCAATTTAGTTCCAATTGCCGATCGCAACAAAAGATGACCAGAAAAAAGGATGACTCAAGTTTACATTGGTTTGGCCTTGTAACACTGGAGGCAAAGGAATGCGACTCCCATTAGAAAATTGTAATGTTCCTTCAGAAATCCGCGTTTCTCCCTTTAACAATTTTAACTGAGCTTGACGTAAGGCTTGAACTTTAATTGGTGTTTGGGCGAGTTGTTGGTAATATTCTCCCATTAATGCTAATGTTCCTAAATCGTTAACACGCCAGACACTGGCAAGAGCAGATTTAACACCAACTTGAATTGCCAAACCTGCAAACCCTAACTCCGCACTTTCATCGCCAACTGCTGTTTGACAAGCACTGAGAACAAAAAGTTCAATTGAAGGGCGATCGCCGTCAGTCCAACCGAGACTTTTCGCCAGTTGTCTCAGTTCAAATAAGTTGAGTCGGCGATCGGTAAATTGAATATAAGAATTTTCAATTTCTCCTGGTTTAAATTCGCCGTGGGTAGCTAGATGAATAATACCAAATTGACCCATGCGATTTTCTTGAATAAAGTTTTCGACGGTAAATTCAGAATTGAAGAAAATCTCGCTTTGCCAAGATGTTTGCGCGATCGCTTCTAATTCAAGTTCGACCGCAGGAAGAGGATTTTGGTCTACAAATTGGGTTGCTCCCATGGCCAAAAGTTGCCTTTTTCTAACATCAAAATAGCCCGTATCAGTTAAGCCGAAACTGGGTATAATAGAAATACTATATTTCTCAATTAAAAATTGTTCTCCATCATGGAGAACACTAATGGGAATGAGGCGCAAGCCAGAATCCATAGAAAAGACTAGAGTATCAATTTCTCGATTTCTCAGTTCTGCTTCTAGAGGTGCAATAATCCATTGATACAATTGCTGTGCTGGCTCAAGATAAACTGGCGAGACTCGACGAATATTAGTAACATTCCGACGCAAGTTTTTGACAGTTTCTTGGACAAGGGATTTAGATGCTTCGGGAACTTGAACTCGATAGATTGAAGAGGCAATTTTTTCATCTGAGAGACTCTGTTTCGTGGCGTTTGCAATTGAAGGAAAAATAGTGAGTATTTCTATTTGTTCCTGTTGACTAGAAACATAAATAACCGCCGCTTTCTGACCCGTTTGCTGCCAAGTTTGATTGAGAACTCGTATAATCTGTTCGGGAGTGGGAACTTTTCCACATCGTTCTAATTTCAAATGATTGCAAAAGTCTAATGCTTGATATTCTTCTAGTAATTGAACGGCTTCGCTGTTAGATGCCTGTTGTAGTTGTGCTTCATAAGCAAGGCGATCGGCTTTGAGGAAGTTTGATTCTGATGCAGTATTATTCGTGTCAGAATTGGGGACAATTTCGACAGGATTTGGTCCGGTAATATCAGATTGATTTCCAGATTGTGCTAAACTGGAAAAAGGGGCGATCGCCATGCCCAATCCTGCATAATAAAAAGCGAGTACAATCTTGCCAAATTTATTCATTATTCTCTCAAATCTCAATCTTTAAAATTGGATTAAAATTGGACTTAAAATAGACTTAAAATTCAAAACTGTAGCCAGCCGAAAAGAGAAAACGAGTGCCATCTCCCGCCGTCCCAGTAATATCTGTAATCGCGGGAACAATAACCAAAGGAACGTCTGCAAAGGGAACAAAAGAGAAACCCACCGTTAAATCTTGTCCCGTCCATTCTGCGATCGCGCTTGACCATTCCGTAACTCGAACAGATGCACTGCCAAAAATACCGACAGAATTGACTCCATTAATAACATCATCCTCTGAGCGAAATTGACCGCCTCCCACACCCACAGAAAGATAAAATTGACTAAAAGGGTCTTGGGGGTTTTCCGAGAGGAAAAAGCGCCGCGTTAGTACGCCATAGATTGAAGAACCCCCATCCGTTAAACCAAAATTTGTTGCCCCTTGAACCCCCACGGCAATATTAAAATTATCCGGTAATTGTCGGTGAATTTTAAAACTAATCGAGCCATCGCTGAAAAAAGAATCAAGATCGACTAAAGTGAGAACAATTTCTGCTCCGATGGTTTCCGTCGCATCTCCCAAGCCAACTTTAATCCCGAATATACCATCAGCGCGATCGCTAAAGCGAGTTCTCGATTGTAATCCTACCCCGATCGCCGCATTTCCCCAAGAGGCTCCGTAAGCAGAAGGCGTTACTACAGTAATACTGGGAGAAACCATCACACTTGAGTCTTGTTCTGCGGCTTTTTGAGGCAGGAGAGGAAGGATTTCGGGTTGAAAGGGTTGAGGATCGATGGGTTGGCGATGGATGGGTAGAAAGGGTTCTCCGGTTTCGTCATTTTGACTGAATAGGGGTTCTTGCGGTTTGTCAATATGAGGAATAATTCCTCGCTTTTCAGCTTCTGGCTTTAAAGAGAGTGATTGCCCCCGTACAGCGATCGGAAAAAAAACGATAAAGATAACGAGAAACAATCCGCCGATTTTACGATTTAGGATAGAGGTGTGATGGCGATTGGTAATCATAAACACCCACAGAAAAAGTGAGATTAGTTGCTATAAATCGGTTATAGTCGATCGCTCTAGTAAAATAGACCGATCGAACAATAGTTGTAGTGAATCTTAACATTTTAGGGAAATGGAAAGGCGATCGCATTCTGAAAAAATATCATTTATACTTAATTCTTAAAGCCCATGAAAGTTCTCGATTCTAATCGCGAATACACCTTCAGCAAAATCTTTGAATTGAACGCGGAAGTTGATGAAATCTTAGCAGATTTTGGTTATTCATTCTCACAAGAAAAACTCGCTTTGCCACAATATAGCGGAGAACTCAAACGACTGCAAGAGCTGCGCGATCGCATCGAAGATGTCTTACCCTTGGTAAACCTAACAACAGAGTTAGCCCGGCGGGAAATCCTCATTGCTCCCGTTGTCGTAGAATTAGTACGCCAGACTCGAGCCAAACTGCGAATAGAATACTCCGTGAATTACCGACTCATCATCCTATGGATAAATGAGCGGCTTCGGGATTCACAGGGAACTGCTTTTCATCAACATTGTTGATGACGAGTCTTACATCCCCTCCACCCGCAGAAGCGCTGATTCCCAGCGCCTGTATTTGTCTGATGCCTTCT
>NZ_JAYGHV010000079.1:0-4614 GCF_034932145.1 Spirulina sp. 06S082
TTTAAGATGACAAAACTTGTTGCATTCCATCCTCGCGCTAAGATAAGCGTTGAGGAGAATTAATTCCGTTATGAATGACAAACTCGGGGTAAAGCGATCGCTATTTACACAAAAAGGCAAAGGATGGATTGTCGGCTTGTCTATCGGCGGTCTTCTGGTTGTGGGTGCGACAGCCATTTACAGCGTCAGAACCCTACAACAGTTATCCGCTTCGACGGCTGAAGAATCGGAAGTCCCCGAACTACCCAAAATCGAAGCAGTGACGGCATTAGGGCGGCTCGAACCGTTAGGAGAGGTAATTCAAGTGGCCGCCTCTCCTTCTTCCACCACGGGAGGCGCAAAAGTCGAACGCTTATTGGTGCGGGAAGGCGATCGCGTTCGTGCCAATCAAATTATTGCTCAACTCGATAGCTACGATCGCCTCAACGCGGCGGTTAATCGCGCTAAGGAGGATGTCGCCGTTGCTGAGGCGAATTTAGCGGTGGTCAAGGCCGGAGCCAAACAAGGGGAAATCACCGCGCAACAGGCAACGATTCAGCGTTTGCGGGAACAATTACGGGGGGAGAGTGCCACCCAAGCGGCAACGGTATCTCGCATTGAAGCGGAATTACGCAATGCTGAAACAGAGTACAAACGTTACGAACAGTTATATCAGGAAGGGGCAATTTCTACCTCGGAACGCGATACGAGGGCATTAACCCTGGCTACAACTCGAGAGCGGGTTACGGAAGCTAAAGAGAATAAAATTCGTACTGAGGCGACTTTAGATCGGCAAATTCGCGAGGCGATCGCCAATTTAGACCGCATTAGCGAAGTACGTCCCGTGGAAATTCGCCAAGCTCAAGCCAGTGTAGACTTAGCTGAGGCTGCTGTTCGTCAAGCCCGAGAAGATTTAGAATTGAGCGTGGTGCGATCGCCCATCACCGGACAAATACTAGAAGTTAACACCCATGTTGGGGAAGTGACGGAAACAGGAGAGGGAATTATCGCGATCGGCAAAACCGATCGCATGGTTGTGGTTGCTGAAGTCTATGAAAGCGATATTAGCCGAGTTCGCATCGATCGCGAAGCAATTATTAAAAGCGAAAATGGTTCTTTTGAAGGAGAATTACGGGGAAAAGTCAGTAATATTGGTTTACAAATTGGCAAAAAAGATGTACTCGATACCGATCCGGCTGCCGATGTTGATGCCCGCGTCATTGAAGTAGATATTCTGCTTTCTCCCGAAGATAGTCAGAGAGTCTCTGGTTTAACCAATGCTAAAGTGTTAGTTGAAATTTTATTGTAAATAGGACTTACCCAACTAGGGAGCGAGACGCTCCCACTACCGTATTCTATTGTTATGGTAGTGCGGGCATCTTGCCCGCTAATGCGTAAGTCCTAGTAAATAATTTGAGTAAGACTGACTATTATGAAAATTCCTCTCGCTTGGATGCAACTAACCCATGAAAAAATGCGCTTGCTGATTGCTTTAGCAGGAATTGGTTTTGCGGATATTCTCATGTTTATGCAGTTTGGCTTTCAAGATGCACTGTTTGAAAGTTCTATTATTTTTCATAAAAAAGTTAAAGGAGATATTTTTCTCATCAGTCCACAATCAACAGCACTCATCGCGATGGATAACTTTTCCAAACGACGTTTGCATCAGGTTTTAGGTGTTGAGGATGTAAAAGCCGTCTATCCCATTCATATCGCCTTTGCACTCTGGAAAAATCCTGAAAATCGCTCAACCCGAAGCATTATGGTCATCGGTATCAATCCCGTTTAGAATATCATCGATCTGCCACAAATGCAAGAAAATTTAGATGTTATTAAATTAGAAGACTTTATTCTTTTCGATCGCCTCTCCCGTGCAGAATTTGGACCGATAGGAGAACTTTTCGATCGCGGAGAAACAGTAGAAACAGAAGTCGGGGAAAGACGAGTTAGGATCGGAGGTTTATTTAGTTTAGGTGCTTCTTTTGGCGCAGATGGAAATATTATTACCAGCGATCTCAATTATGGACGTATTTTTGAGGAACGCAATCCCGATCTCATTGAAATAGGAGTGATTCAAGTTCGAGAAGGAGCCGATCCAGAAGCAATTCTAGCGAAAATTCGCGAGGAATTCTATGTTCCCAATGCAGACAATATTTTGACTCCTCAAGATGTCTTAGTTCTTTCTCAAGCAGAATTTATTGATTCTGAAAAGAAATACTGGCAAGAAAGTACCGCGATCGGTTTTATTTTTACCCTAGGGGCAGGGATGGGATTTATCGTGGGGATGGTGATTGTTTATCAGATTCTCTATACTGATGTTGCCGATCATCTCCCAGAATATGCAACCTTAAAAGCAATGGGATATACAGATTTTTATTTACTCCAAGTTGTTTTCCAAGAAGCAATTATTTTAGCCTTGGTGGGTTATCTTCCCGGTTTTGCTCTTTCTAATTTTCTCTATTTATTGACGACGAATGCTACAGCTTTGCCTGTTGTGATGGATGTCGCTAAAGCAACCACCGTATTGATTTTAACTGTTATTATGTGCGTGGGTTCTGGCGCGATCGCCGTGCGGAAACTCAATGCGGCAGATCCGGCAGATATTTTCTAAAGGTAACGTTTTGTTGCAGAATTACGGATTTCTGTATTTTATAACTCGAGTAAATATGAAAATAAACCCCTAGATTGTCAAATTGCAGTGAATATTGCCGATGATTAACAACACCGATCGCCGATTTTTGCAAATACTTTGGCAGCACAGAAAGTGAATAAAAACAATAGCCAAAAGCCAACATTTACTTTTTTTTACATTTGTTTATATTTGTCGTCGCATGGTAGTTAAAAGTCAGTCCATTGATTTACTTAAAGAGGAGAAAGAAATTTATCAGTTTCTCTATGCTTGTTACGAACAGTATTGTCGCACGAAGATTGCTAAAATAGCCAGCTTTTCTCAACCCCTTAATGACATCGATCCTCTTGCTGCTTTTCAATGTCTTCTCCGAGACGATCGCCAACATTTCTATTGGGAACATCCGAAAACACGGGAAGCAGTTTTTGGTCATGGAGCGGTAAAATTGTTAGAAATTGATTCTTCTGATAGTTCTTCTTCTGGCGATCGCTTTGTCCGCACTCGGAACTTTATGCAAGATTGTTTAAAACAAATTGTTTATCCGCAAAGTTCTACTCAAAGTGAAGCAAATCCTTATTTTTTTTCTAGTTTTACATTTTTCCCCACGTCTAAGAGTATTGCTTATCCCTTTCCCGTCGCGACAATTTTTCTGCCGCAATTCCAAGTCATAAGTAAAAATAACCGTTGTTTTTTTGTGGCTAATATTGCCATCAATAAAACCCTGAATATTAAATTAGCTGTCGAAGAAATAACGCGAACCCTTGAGAAAATTTGTCAATTTCGTCTCAATATTTTAAGTTCTAATCCGCAAGCGCAAACCTATTTTAATCTTCGGGAAAATACACGCAAAGAAGATAATTTTAAAATTGCCGTTAAATCTGCTCTGCAATCTATCCAAAAACAGCAACTGAGTAAAATCGTTTTAGCGCATCCCCTCGATCTCATTTCTCCAGTGCCTTTTAGAATTATTGAATCGCTGCAAAATTTACGCCAAAATTATCCCAATTGCTATCTTTTTGCGATCGGTAACGATCGCGGGCATCGTTTTATTGGTGCGAGTCCAGAACGCGCGATCGGTTTGCAAAACCAACAATTAATTACCGATGCTTTAGCGGGTTCTGCACCCCGTGGAAAAACCCCCAGAGAAGACACCCAATTAGCTCAACAATTACTCAAGAGCGAAAAAGATAAGCGAGAACATCAAGCCGTAAGCGAATTTATTTTACAGTGCCTTCAAGGACTCGGCTTGCAAGTTCGGCGATCGCCCCTGCAAGTCTTGCAATTAGATAATATTCAACACCTGCACGTACAGATTTCCGCCCGAGTACCTGAGAATTTGCATCCTCTCGATATTGTAGCCAAACTGCATCCTACCCCCGCCGTTGCTGGAGTTCCTACCCAAATCGCCTGCGATCGCATTCGTCGTTACGAGAACTTCGATCGCGCCTTATATGCAGCCCCGTTAGGATGGGTTGATACCCGAGGCAATAGTGAGTTTATCGTGGGTATTCGTTCGGCTGCTATTGTTGGCGATCGCGCTCGACTTTACGCGGGAGCCGGTATTGTGGCTGGTTCCGATCCCGAACGAGAATTGGCTGAAGTTCGCCTTAAGCTCCAAGCCATGCGCCGAGCCTTGATTTAGAGGGTTGACCCTCCCCGCTCTAAAGAGACGGGGATTCGGAAGCAGCCCAGTAATGGACTCTTACAGGCGTGGTCAAAACGCCGCTACTAACTTCTTTAAGACATAATCCTAAAGTTGCCGCTACTTCTCTTGGTTGATTGGATATGGCGAATTCGATTCGCCATCCCTCAACCGCTTTTCGTAAAATATTCGCTGCTCCGTTGCAGTCAGCATTGACGAACAAACCATTCTGAGTACAATACAATCCCCGCTTAACTCGCTTTCCTGATGGCTTCCAGCTTTCGGGTTTTGCACCGAATGTCGGCAAGAAATCATCATCTAAAAACGATGCTTTCGAGGTGTAACTTTCCTCAGTTTCAACAAA
>NZ_JAYGHV010000080.1:0-4458 GCF_034932145.1 Spirulina sp. 06S082
TGTGTAAAACCTCGGCATTGGCAATATTGGTTTGAACAAGGGATTTAAAATAAAATACTTGTTGTCCAATCGAAAATACTCCCAACAACAATAGCAACCCGAGGGTATGAATATTTTGAGAAAGAGGAAAGAGTTTAATAGAAATCAGATCCCCCGATATCTTTTTCTTGAGAATTGATAATCCATTATACAATCCCAATATTGCCGTCGAAATCCAAAGGCGATTAAATAATGTTGAATTGGGGCTGATTTCTCCTTCGCTGACTCTAATCAGAATTGGAATAATGGCAAAGAGGATGAGAACGATCGAGAGCGCGCCTAAAGCCATTAAGGGTTTTTCATTGTTAGGGTTCGATCTTGATGGTAACTCCAATTCTTGAGTCATCAGTATTCCCAATTAATTTTAGCTTTCTAGTTTTTGTTGAATATACTGCGACAAGTTGTATTTTGTCAGAATATGTGGGAATATATGTGTTGCCCCTTGAATAGATCCTAAGCAATTTTCACTTTGACAAAGACAATCAAACCCCCGATCCATTGACCATTCTGTTGAAGGGTAAAAGAATGTAAATTCTTCTCCTCTCTTTATTTTTCTGATGGCAATTACCTGCATATTTTTTGTATCAAAAAAAACATTGGGATCGCAACTGTGATTGATATATTGTAAATACTCGGGAGCGAGCATGATATGTTGGCGATCGCTAATTTGCACGGTTAAATAATTGGGGCGATCGAGAACTTCTCGCGCACTAAAATTACTAATGACTTGTCCTTGTTCAAAGGCGATCGCCGCCCATAGGGATTTATCTCCGGTAGTCGGGCATTCCCGAATTTTGGCAAATGGTGAAGCCGTTAGATTGTCTTCTGCAATCTGCATTAATTCCACTCTCTAAAGAACATAACAGTAGCCCCTAGGATTGCAAAGAACGAAGAAAAAGTCAAGAAAAGCATCAAACTTGCCATCAAGATTGGTAAAAATGTTGCAAAAAAAATCATTATCCTCTTTCTTCTTGGGCTGTAGCCGAGATGGGGTCGCAATTTTTCTCGCAATTGGTTAATCTGTTCCATGAGAGTTTATTGATTTTGTTGTAATTTCTCTCAAACCCTCTGTCTGTTACCCTTTACAACTTTTGTCCTGTGCTGAGGTTGATAATTAATAATTGAAAAAGTTATGAAACCAAAATATAGCTTTGTTATTCCTATTTATAACGAAGAAAGTAATATTTTTGAACTGTCCAAACGCTTACAGGACGTTGCAGAACAGTTAGATGGAACGACGGAATTCATTTTAATTAATGATGGTAGTCGCGATCGCTCTTTAATCCTCATGCGAGAACTGCACGAGAAAGATTCTCGTTTTTGTTATTTAAGTTTAGCGAGAAATTTTGGTCATCAAATTGCCGTGACTGCGGGGCTAAATTTTGTGCGGGGAGAAGCCATTATTATTATGGATGCAGACTTACAAGACCCTCCTGAATTGGCGATCGCCATGGCGGAACAATGGCGATCGGGCTATCAAGTGGTGTACGCGCAACGCAGCAAGCGCCACCGGGAAAACTGGCTCAAACGCTTATATGCCTATTGGTTTTATCGCCTGCTCAAACGCCTTGCTGATGTGGATATTCCCACAGATACAGGGGATTTTTGCCTCATGGATCGAAAGGTGGTAGATGTTTTAAATGCCATGCCCGAGCGCAATCGCTATTTGCGGGGGCTGCGATCGTGGGTAGGATTTCGTCAAACTGCGATTAAATTTGAGCGAGATTCGCGGTTTTCCGGAGAGCGAAAATATACCTTTCGCAAGTCCTTTTCTTTGGCCTTAAATGGGATTATTTCTTTTTCTCGTATTCCCTTACGCATTTCAACTTATGTCGGCTTAATTTCGGCGGCGATCGCCTTAATTATGGCTTGTATGGTTCTCTATTGGCGCATCGTCCAACCTACGGCTCCTTTAACGGGTTTTGCGACGATTCATATTGCCGTTTTCTTCCTGGGTGCAGTACAGCTTGTCAGCATTGGTATTTTAGGAGAATATATCGGACGCATTTATGAAGAAGTAAAAGGCAGACCCATCTATATTTTAGGAGAAGTGGGAGGATTTGAAGACAACCAAGGTTTGCCGCAACGACTGCGCTAGAATTGTTAAGGTCTGTTACGCAACCTCCTGATGTCTCAACCCCTTGACCTGTCCGATCGCCTACCTACCCTCGAAGATGAACCCGACTCTCGCAACACGATCCGCATTCGAGGGGCGAGACAGCATAACTTGAAAAATATCGACCTCGATCTACCTCGCGATCGCCTCATTGTTTTCACGGGAGTATCGGGATCTGGGAAATCTTCTCTTGCTTTCGATACCATCTTCGCCGAAGGACAGCGACGTTATGTCGAGTCTCTCAGTGCCTATGCGCGGCAATTTTTGGGACAATTGGATAAACCCGACGTAGATGCGATCGAGGGGTTGAGTCCCGCCATTTCCATCGACCAAAAATCTACCTCCCATAACCCCCGATCCACCGTCGGTACCGTTACCGAAATTTACGACTATTTGCGGCTATTATTTGGACGCGCTGGGGAACCCCACTGTCCCCACTGCGATCGCAATATTGCCCCACAAAGCATCGATGAAATGTGCGATCGCATTATGGAACTCCCCGATCGCACCCGCTTTCAAATTCTGGCTCCTGTAGTGCGCGGCAAAAAAGGAACTCACAAAAAACTCATTTCTGGACTTGCCTCTGAAGGATTCGTGCGCGTGAGAATTAATGGAGAAGTTAGAGAACTAACCGATGCGATCGAATTAAGCAAAAACAATACTCACAATATTGAGATTGTCATCGATCGCCTGATTAAAAAGCCCGATATTCAAGAACGTCTCACCGACTCCCTTGCCACCAGTCTCAAGCGGTCTGAAGGAACGGTAATTATTGCTCTGCAACCGCAAGACGACAAGGAAAAACCCCAAGAAATCGTCTTTTCGGAAAACTTTGCCTGTCCGGAACATGGTGCAGTGATGGACGAACTTTCCCCACGTTTTTTCTCCTTTAACTCCCCTTACGGTGCTTGTTCTCACTGTCATGGCATCGGCAGTATGAGAACTTTTTCCCCTGAATTGGTCGTTCCCGATCCGACTCAACCCCTTTACAGCGCGATCGCCCCTTGGTCGGAAAAAGATAATTCCTACTATCTTTCCCTTTTATATAGTATCGGACAGGCTTATGGATTTGAATTACAAACTCCTTGGCACAAACTTACTCAAAAACAAAAAAATATTCTCCTGCAAGGTTGCGAAGAACCCATATTAATTGAATCCGAAAACGATCGCGAGGAAGGTTACTATCGCAAATTTTCAGGAATTTTAAATAATTTAGAACGCAATTATCAAGATACTAACTCAGAGGCAATTAAACAAAAACTAGAACAATATATTGTCTTTCAAACCTGCGAAACTTGTCAAGGAAAGCGCCTCAAACCCGAAGCCCTTTCCGTGCGTTTGGGACAATGCCATATTAACGATTTAACTAGCGTTTCTATTCGCGAGACATTAGAAAAAATCAACACCTTAAACTTAACTCAACGTCAAGCCTTAATTGGTGAATTAGCACTCAAAGAAATCAAACAACGCTTGCAGTTTCTCTTAGATGTTGGCTTAGATTATTTAACCCTCGATCGCGCTGCGATGACACTATCCGGAGGAGAAGCACAACGCATTCGCCTTGCAACACAAATCGGCGCAGGATTAACGGGAGTCTTGTATGTTTTAGATGAACCCAGTATTGGTTTGCACCAACGAGATAACGATCGCCTTTTAAAAACCTTGAAAAAATTGCGAGATTTGGGCAATACTTTGATTGTGGTCGAACATGACGAAGACACCATTCGTAATGCCGATTATCTTGTTGATATTGGACCGAAAGCTGGACTTCATGGAGGAGAAATTGTCTGTCAAGGAGACTTTAAAACTTTACTGGAAAATGAGCGATCGCTAACTGGGGCATATTTATCGGGACGGAAGGCGATCGCCACTCCAGAAAAACGCAGAAAAGGGAACGGACGCTCTCTCATTTTAACAAATTGTCATCATAATAATCTGCAAAATAT
The DNA here is from genome assembly GCF_034932145.1 of Spirulina sp. 06S082. Taxonomy (NCBI): domain Bacteria; kingdom Bacillati; phylum Cyanobacteriota; class Cyanophyceae; order Spirulinales; family Spirulinaceae; genus Spirulina; species Spirulina sp. 06S082. Next base: position 4,102 of record NZ_JAYGHV010000080.1, read on the forward strand.
TGATGTTACTATTCCTTTGGGAACATTAGTTTGTATTACTGGAGTTTCCGGTTCTGGTAAATCAACTTTACTCAATGAATTACTTTATCCCGCCCTGAAACATAAGCTCTTTAAAAAAGTTCCTTTTCCTAATAATTTGGATTCTTTAAAAGGAATTAATGGAGTGGATAAAGTTATTGTCATCGACCAATCGCCCATCGGTCGAACTCCGCGATCGAATCCAGCAACTTATACTGGAATTTTCGATCGCATTCGCGCTATTTTTACGGAAACAATAGAAGCAAAAGCACGAGGTTATAAACAAGGACGCTTTTCTTTTAATGTCAAAGGGGGGCGTTGTGAAGCCTGTAGCGGACA
>NZ_JAYGHV010000081.1:0-4135 GCF_034932145.1 Spirulina sp. 06S082
CAGCAAGGATTAACTCCCGATACCCTAGTTTGGCGCACAGGCATGGCAAATTGGCTTCCCGCTTCCCAAATTCCAGAACTCGCAACAACTTTCGCCTCCCCACCCCCCACACCTCCCACACCTCCCCATCCCCCCACACCTCCCCATCCCCCCACACCTCCCACACCCGAATGGTATATTTTCCGGAGTGGCGATCGCTCAGGACCCTTTGCCAAAGAGCAATTGCGCCAAGAAGGAATTAGCGGGCGTACAAATGTTTGCAAAGAAGGAGAAACCGAGTGGACTCGTGCAAGAGACATTCCCGAACTTGCCGATATTGTTTAGGTTTCCGGTTCCGAGGGCGATCGCTCCAACGGAGAAGAAGTTTCTAGTGCAGAGCGATTTTCTGGGAAGCTACCAAACAGTTTAGTTAAGCGCTTGCGAACCCATGTTACGGGGTTGCGATCGTCTTCCTCGTCATCGACTAAGCCCATTTCTCGCAGTTCTCTTTGACGTTTTGCTAGTTCATCCCGGCGATCGCACAATTGTTGTACAATTTCTTCTTGCAAAGCCGGCTGTTCTTCTAAAAGTCTTTTGAAGCCTTGATTATTAATAAAAAATACCGTAGTTTTCTCCAAAGCCCTTACTGAAGCCGTGCGCGGAATGCCCAGTAATAAAGACAATTCGCCAAAGAAACTGCCTGTATTTAACGTTGCTAAAGTTTTTCCCATTTTTTCAGTAAAAATTTCTACAGTACCCGATAAAATTACATAAAACGCATCGCCATAATCTCCTTCTCGAAACAACACTTCTGAAGCCTCTAAATTTTTGCGATAGCCATATTCTATTAATCTTCTTAATTCGAGTTCATTAAAATTCTGAAAATACTCAACCTTTTTGAGATGATCTTTAATGTAAAGAGAACTATTTTTACGAACCGAACTCAGGAATAGTTTTGAACCTTGCACATTTTCTCGATGTTTTTTGGGATCGTCTCCCAACATATAAACCTTGCGCTCATTATCATCGGGAAAGTAAATACCTGCTTGTCGTAAAGTATATTCAACGGTATAATTAATCGAACTTTGTGCTTCTTTAAAAAGGGTAAAATCTTCGAGCCAAAAAATTAACTCGAAGTGAAAAAAGCCATCGCGATAGCCATTAAAAAAGACCTTTGGCGATCGCTGATTCGAGATCAACGGATCTCGTGAAGCTGAATCAATCAGAATTTCTGTCACCAGCAAAGGATTGTATTCTGGTTCAATAGTAATCGCAATAGAACTATAGCCTCCATTTTGAGATTCATGAGTCCAATTTGTGAGTTTATTTTCAATTAAATTGCCATTGGGGATGACAACATTTTGACCGAGAGGTGTTCTAATCGTTGTTGTTCGTAAGGAAATTTCGCGAATGTTACCTTGAACTTCTTCAAATTCGATAAAGTCACCAACTTTTAATTTCCGTTCTAAGAGAATGGTTATACCACTAATAAAATTATTTGTAATTTGTTGTAAACCAAAACCAATCCCAACCCCTAAACCCCCAATAATAACAACGATAGAAGAAAAATCGAATCCCATTGTTTGCACAATGAAGATAAAACCAAAACCCCCCATCAAATAACTAATTAATATAGAGATTGAAGACCTAATTCCCGCATCAAGTTTAAATCTGGTTAGAATTCGCTTTTCTAATAAATATCTCGTCGTTCTGGAAAGAAATAAAACCAAGAAAATTGCCAGAGAAATCTGGAAAATTGTAATTAAAGAAAATTCAGTATTCCCTAACTTAAATAGGCGAATCGAAAAAATAGATTTAAGATATTGAAGGAGTGTTTCAATCATACTTTCTTGAGGGATTGCTTGACTGCAATCTGTGAATAAAGATTCTTCTGTTCCTCTTCAGCTTGCGTACCAAAAAGATTGTTCAAACGATTGCGAACCCAAGATACGGGGTTGCGATCGTCTTCCTCATCATCGACTAAACCCATCTTCCGCAATTCTGCTTGACGCTGTTGCAGTTCTTCTTGGTGCGTACTGAGTTGTCGAATAATTTCCTCTTGCAATTTTGGCTGTTCTTTAATAATTTGTTTAAATCCTTGACTATTGATAATAAATAAGGTGGTTTTTTCTAAAATTCTTACGGATGCGGTTCTCGGAATACCTAATAATAAGGAAAGTTCCCCCAAAAAATCTCCAGCTTTTAAAGTCACTAAAGTTTTATCAAGTTTTTCGATAAAAACCTCAACCGAACCGGAAAGAATCACATAGAAAGCATTACCGGGATCGCCTTCTCGGAATAAAATTTCCGCAGGAGCAAATTCTTGTCGATAGCCATATTCTATCAATTTTCTTAATTCTAGTTCATTAAAATTCTGAAAATATTCAACTTTTTGCAAATAATCCCTAATATAAAGTTTGGTGTTTTGGCCATCCAGACTGATTTGTGATTCTTCAGTTTTGCCATTTAAAAGATCATCAACGAGAACAATTTTACGCTCATTATCATCGGGTAATTGAATTTCTGCTTTCCGTAAATTATATTCAACGGTATAATTTAAAGAACTTTTTACTTTCTTAAAATCATTAATATTCTCAACCCAAACTGCTAATTGGAATTCAAATAAGCCATCATCATAACCATTGAAAAAAACCTGTGGAGGGCGTTTCTGAGAGATCGATGAATCTATATGAGCAGATTCTAGTAAAATTTCAGTCACAAATAAAGGATTATTTTCTGCATCAACACGAATATCAATTGAAATATAACTTCCCTCTTTATCAGAAGTGCGATTGGTCAATTTATTTTCAAGTAAAATACCATTGGGAATAATAATATTTTCACCCAGAAAGGTTCTAATTGTTGTCGTTCGGAGAGAAATTTCTTGAATTCTTCCTTGAATTTCTTCAAATTCTACAATATCACCAATGTTCAGTTTTCTTTCCAGAAGAATTGTAATCCCACTAATAAAGTTTTTGGTAATATCCTGTAAACCAAAACCAATTCCAACTCCCAAGCCACCAATAATAACAGTAATAGAGGAAAAATCTAGCCCCACTGTTTGCAGAACAATCAGAAAGCCAAAACCTCCAATCAAGTAACTGGCTAATATCGAAATTGATGCTCTCGATCCTGTATCGAGATTGAATTTAGCAAGAATTCGTTCCTCTAATAAGTACTTAGTCGTGCGGGTAACAACGATGACTAAAATAGCAGAAACGGAAAACTTTAAAATTGTTAGAAAGGAAACCGAAACATCTCCAACTGTAAATAAAGTCAGTGAAAAGATAGATTGAAGATAGTGAAAAAACCCTTCAATCATTCCATATTGAATACCTACCTTCATCATTCTGTCCTCGATCGCTTAAATTTAGAGTGCTAGTATCATATCATTTTTCAATCGCTAAAAAATTATGTTAAAAAAATAGGTCACACCAAAACAAGGGGTGTTCTAGAAATAGATAACCCGATTTTTTAACTACGGCTCTTTTTTAAACAAGAAGCTCAAGTAATCACTTTAAAGTTGTTTTTGGGCTTCTATAGCTTAATATTTTTTAAATGAGACCGAGGGCTATTGTTTCTAACATTACGAATTTTTTCATAGTATTCTCGCTCTAGAGAACTGGGATTTTTAGGGGTTGCAATCAGGATTTTGACCATTTGATCCGTTCGTCCGCCTTTTGTAGCAATCCAACCTTTTCCTCGCAAACGTAAGGTTTGCCCGGATCGAATGCCTGCGGGAACTTTCATGGTTACGGCACCATCGGGGGTGGGAATTTCAACGGATGCACCTAAAACGGCTTCATCAGGAGCAATAGGCAATTCACAGGTTAAATTATCGCCATCAAACTGAAAAAAATCATGGGGTTCGAGTTCTACATTCAAATATAAATCTCCTCGCTTCTGTAGGAAACTGTCCAATTGTCCTTTTCCTTTGACTCTGATTCGGCTACCGGGTTTTGCACCGGGAGGAATGCGAACATCAATGGTTTCTCCCGCTAGGTTTAAACGTTTCTGGGTACCGCGAAAGGCTTCTGAGAAAGTGAGGCGAATGCTGGCTTCTTTGTCGCTAGAAACGGGTTGTTCGTTAAAGCCGCTTTGAAATCCACTTGAGGTTCTGTAGTTATTTTGCGGTCTTGCGGTGGTGGTGCGATAA
>NZ_JAYGHV010000082.1:0-3921 GCF_034932145.1 Spirulina sp. 06S082
AAATCCATTGAAAGCGGTCGAGGGATGCTGAATTGCGGTCGAGGGATGCTGAATTTAGTTCAGCATATCCAATCGACCAAGAGATAGTTCAGCATATCCAATCGACCAAGAGAAGGATTAGGGTTATCGCGATACGGCTTTACCCGCCAAAAAATCCTTGACAGACCACTAGGGCGTAGCGCTATATTAGGATTTGATATCAGTCCTTAATTTTTTTCTAGTTTTCAAGTTCTTTTTCTCGGAGATCGAGTTCTGCTTCGCGGCGATCGAGTTCTTCCTGTTTTTTCCTAAACTCCTGTTCCATCTTTTCTCGACTGGATTCTAATTCTAACTTTTTCATGCTTGACTCTTGACTTTTGAGCGTTAATTCGTGTTGCCAGTTTTCGATTTTTTCTTTTTCCTCGATTAACCAAACTTTTTGCTTGGATGCTAAAAGCCAATCTGTGACATCTTCGATCGCACAGAAACAGTCTTTTTCGTCTAATTCAACCAAAACGAGAAATCCAACACGAGGGGTGAAGGTTGCGGGAATTTGCGTACTGGCAAGATGCACCGATCGCGATACGCCATCGACAGCCCAAGTATTTTCGGGAAGAATTTGCTTCGCCAGTAATTGCAAATCGATTCCCGATGCTGAATTGTTTTGTACTCGTGCTAAATATTGCATTATTTTGGCAGTAGAAGAAATTATTTGAGGCGATCGAGGCGATCGCGCAAAATTTCCATCTGTTTTTGCGCTTCTGTTAAGGTATCCTTGGCACCCTGTACGACATCATCTGGCGCTTTACTAACAAAATTAGTGTTATTCAAGCGCGAGGTTAAAGCCTTCACTTCTGCCTCAACTTTACCTAATTTTTTCTCTAGCTTAGTCTGAAGTGCCATCAAATCAACAACTCCTTCTAAAGGAATTAACACTTGGATCGTACCGACAACCCCCGCAAAGGCTTGCGGAAGCGTTTCGCGCAAGGTTGGCACAACTGCCACGGTTTCCCCTTTGGCCAAATCTTGAATGTAGGATTGTCCTGCGATTAAAATTTGACGTTCTTTCTCTTGTTCGCTTTGCAGGATAATTTTTGTTTTCACACTGGGTTTAATGTCAGCTTCTGCACGCAAATTGCGAATGGTACGAATGGTCTCAATGAGTAGGTTAAATTGTTCCTCGAGATGAGGGTTTAAAAGAGTAGTAGGAATGGGCTGCTGCATTTCGGCGGGGTTGGGTGTCAGATTAGGGGAGGGGCTTAAAGAAACGGTCGAAGTTGCCATTTCTGATTCTGTCGCGATCGTTCCTAACACAGTATCCCACTGTTTCTTGATTTGCTCTCGCAATGCTTGGCGACCGGAAGATCGGGACAAATAGCGCAGGGTAAACCAGGTCGAATAGCCGACACCGACCAGTTCCAAAGTTGGCTCAACAAAAGGAATAGCATTGAGGGTATCGAGGAGAGTAATGAGAACTTTGAATCCCACCAAAGACCCCGAAGCAACGGCGACAATAATCAAAGTGCGTTGATTGTTTTGGAAAAATTGATTGGTTCCTTTGGGGAGACTCGCGAGGAATTGCAAGAGAGGATTTTCGTAGTCGGGAGTTTGCGTTGCTGGGGATATCGGTGGGGAAGAAGGGGTTGATTTCTCTTCTTCTTCTTCTTTTGGCGCTTCCTGTAAGGTGTCGCTGGCCCAAGGATCGGCGATCGCGTAGCTTTGGGGTTTCAGGGGGGCGAGAATTTCGTCTACTTCGGGATAGGCTTGTAGGGCGATAACCTGCCCCGTTTTTTGCGTTAAAACTTGCCAGATTTCCTCGGTAATATGGGGCATGAAGGGATGGAGAAGTTTTAATGTTCCTTCCAATACATAAGCCAGGGTTTGCCTCGCGACGCGCCCAGAATTGGGGTTGCTTGGCGATCGCAGCCGGGGTTTGACCAGTTCGATATACCAGTCGCAAAAATCCCCCCAAATAAACTCATAGAGGCGTTTTGCAGCTTCTCCCAAGCCGTAGCGATCGATATCCTTGCGGGTGTCGCCCACGGTTTGATAGAAACGGGAGAGAATCCAGCGATCGCTTAACTCTAAGGCAGTTACGTCGGGTTTTCCCAGGCGATCGGGAGTTTCTCCCTCTAAGTTCATTAACACGAAGCGGGCGGCATTCCAGAGTTTATTGGCGAAGTTGCGGGAGGCTTCCACGGATTCCGATTCGTCAGTTTGGCGATCGTACTGCAAGCTAATATCTTGCCCCGCCCCAGCGACTTCTTTAATTAGGGTATAGCGTAGGGCATCGGTGCCGTATTTCTGAATTAAAATCAAGGGATCGATGCCATTTCCCGCAGATTTGGACATTTTCTTGCCCTTTTCATCTCTGACCAACCCGTGAATGTAGACATCTTTAAAGGGCATCTCATCGGTAAAATGTCCCGCCATCATGGTCATGCGTGCCACCCAAAAAAAGATAATATCAAATCCCGTCACAAGGGTGGAATTGGGATAATAGGCGCGTAAATCCGATGTTTCCTTCGGCCAGCCCATTGTTGAGAACGGCCATAACCCCGAGGAAAACCAAGTATCGAGAACATCGGGGTCTCTCTCTAATGTTACTCCTTCGCCAAACATAGCTTGAGCTTTGCCCATCGCTTCGGCATCATTGCGGGCAACTACAAACGGGGTATTATCAGTAATTTCGCCTCCAGTTTCGCTGATGGCGTACCAGGCCGGGATTTGATGCCCCCACCACAATTGCCGCGAGATGCACCAATCTTTTAAGCGTACCAGCCAATCGCGATAGACTTTGCTCCATCGTTCGGGAACAAAATGGGGAGAATTTTGCTTGTCGAGGCGATCGAGGGCGCGTTGGGAGAGGGGTTCGATTTTGACAAACCACTGGGTGGAAAGAAGGGGTTCTACGGGAACTTTGCCGCGATCGCTATAAGGCACCGCATGGCGATACTCCTCCACTTTCACCAATAATTTGTCCATTTCCAAGCGCTTGATCACATTGCGCCGCGCCTCAAAGCGATCCTGTCCGGCAAATTCCCCCCCATTCTCATTCAATGTGCCGTCTTTATTCAAAATGTTAATAAAGGGCAAATTATGGCGCTGTCCCATCTCAAAATCATTGGGATCGTGGGCAGGCGTGACCTTAACGCAACCTGTTCCAAAAGCAGGATCCACCAGTTCATCGGCAAAAATGGGGATTTCTCGGCCAATAATGGGCAGAATAATTGTTTTGCCGATCAAATCCTTGTAGCGCGGGTCTTTAGGGTTGACCGCGACTCCTGTATCTCCCAGCATCGTTTCTGGGCGAGTGGTGGCCACTTCCACATGGCCGTTCCCGTTACTGAGGGGATAGCGAAAATGCCATAAATAGCCATCGATTTCTTTATTTTCCACCTCTAGGTCAGAAACGGCGGACTGGGAGGCGGGACACCAGTTCACCATATAATTACCCCGATAAATCAAACCCTCGTCGTAAAGGCGCAGAAAGGCTTCTTGGACGGCTTCGCAGAGGGTGTCATCCATTGTAAAGCGTTCCCGCGTCCAATCGGCGGATAACCCCAAGCGCCGCAACTGATTAACAATTGTACTCCCCGATTCTTCTCGCCATTGCCACGCCCGTTCTAAAAATTTCTCTCGTCCGATGTCATCGCGAGTTTTCCCTTCTGCCTTTAATTGACGTTCTAAGATAGTTTGTACGGCAATACTGGCGTGATCGGTACCCGGCAAACAGAGGGTATTTTTCCCTAACATCCGGTGATAGCGCACCAAAGTATCGATTAAAGCTGTTTCAAAAGCGTGTCCCATGTGGAGACTTCCCGTTACGTTGGGAGGAGGAATGACAATGCTGTAGGTGTCTTCCCCTCGGGCGGGATCGGCTTTGAAAATCAGATTTTCTTCCCAGTATTGCTGCCACTTTTCTTCGGTGGCGGATGGATC
>NZ_JAYGHV010000083.1:0-3678 GCF_034932145.1 Spirulina sp. 06S082
CTACACCAAGCATAGTGTTTATTTTACATAGTGTCAAGAGGCAAAAATTTCCTTATCATTGACGCAGAAGCAGGGCGATCGGGAATTCTGTGTTGAGGGGGTGAATAACAAACAGTTTTAACAACTGACCGCTTCAACGATTAATTCACGACCATAGGATTTGAATTCAGCATCCAAAAAATAAAGATTATTGCGGATAGCTTGGCGAAGTTGACAAGCAGGTTTTAAACAATCTCGTTCGTAATCCTCTAAAGTGAGAATTAGGTGAGGATACAGCAGTTTGAGAAAGCCAGAAGCAGATTTGAGAATTGCATTTTGATCGCGGACAGTAACGCGATCGAATTGAGTGTGTTTTTGGGCATAGGTTAAAAATCGATTATCTTGTCGTAAAGAAAGTAAAACCTCACCAAAAAAATCCATTTTTAAACCAATTTGTGAAGCGATCATATCTCGCTGAAATTTAGGAATTTCCCACCCCGGAATGATGCCAGCAAAACGATCTAGAAAAGCTGTTTCCCCGAAAAACTCTGGTAAATCTCCAATAAGATAATCTGGATTACGAGGTTGTAAAGATTCAGTGAGTTCGATATTGGCTAACATAACTAAAGAACAATCACTAGAAATCTCTGCAAATCCAGCACGATTATAACGTCCACTAGCTAGATAGTTTTTCAGGACACCAATGACTTCGTTAGTATTATCAAAGGTGAGGCTTTGGACTTCATCTAAAACGACGACATCATGGCGACCTAATAAACCAACTTCTTTCGTTTTTCCATTAATAAATAATCTTGCTGGTGTTACTTTTCCCCCACTAATTAAAGAAACTTTACTACTGATATTTTCAAATACAAAACTTTTTCCTGTTCCTTTAGGGGCAAGTTCTATAATATGAAAATTCGGTTCGACTAGGGGCAGTAAACGAGCCAATAACCACGTTTTGGCAGTTGATTGATAAGAGAAACAATCAGGATTATATCCCATAGAACAAATGAGGAGATCCCGCCATTCTAGGGTTGTAAAATGTTCTCGATATTGAGCATAAGTTATTAAATCTACTTCAGAACATTGAAAAGGATCGAAATCGAGAACTTCAATTGTTCCATTGGGACGCATTCCAAGGGTAATTTTACCCCAAACTCCTTGACGGAGTAGCATGGGATTTTGTTCAATAAGATCGACTCCGATCGCGCATTCTTCAAGGTCAAGGATGGGAATTTGGGCTAGGGGTTCGGGAATAGTTTTTGCTTGGCGATCGAGTTTAACTCTCACTTGCATCAAAGCAATGAGTTTTTGAGTTCTACTTTGGGTTAAATTAAACTGAATGGTGTTGCGATCGTCTTTACGAGGAAAGGCTTTCTGGACAAAAGAATTAACTTTATTTTGTTCTTCTAAAGTTAACGATCCAGTCCCAGGGACAACTTTATCGAGTAACCATTCAGCGACAAAACTAGGGATACCGAGATTGGATAAACCACTGGTGGGTAATCGGGTTTTATCAATACTGAGAATGCCAAAAATATTCTTAATTTTTTCGTTATTATAGGAATTCATCGATATCTAAACTACTGCTATAAATTTGTTCGATTTTAAGATGAGATTGGGGATCGATCGCCATTTCTATTGGTTCGCTGTAAGGATAACAAAAACTGAGATATCCTGTTAGGGGAAATTGGCGATCGCGATGGTGGGGTGATAGTTCTGGATAGTGTTGAATGGGCAATTTTAGCGTAATTTTTTGTTGAGGATTAATGGTTTGATTCAGATCGTAACCTTGCTGATAATCGGGTAATTCTGGAATATACAAGCAAAGAGGGGTTAAAGGAACAGAATTGGGATTATTAAGAGTAACAGTTAATTCTCCGGATTCTCTCGGCTTTCCTTGACCAAAACAGGAAACTTGGGGAGAAATTCGCCGAACTTGTTGTTGTAAGACTGAAAAACCGATGACAACTTCTTCGGGGAATAATCCCCCATGAGACCCAATAATTTCTTGTTGACTGGTATAGGTAAAAGCATTTAAACTCGCTGACGATCGCACAATACTTAGATCCTGGGGAAGTTGGTAGCGATCGCTATCTAAAACAACAAAGCGAGGATCGTCAGTTTTACCAATGGCCATTCTTCCTTTTGGGGTTAAATTAGGAGGAATAGGAGTCAAATGAGGGGATTTTCCCATAAGTTGGCCGTGGTCACTAGCAATAACAATTTGCAAGCGATCGGGTTCGGGATATTGTTGTAAACAGTAATGAATGGTTTTGGCAATTTTTTCTAAACAATCCGGTCTTTCTAAATCATTGAGGCTTTGCCAATCTCTTTGATTGTGATAGAGTTTGTCTAATTGGGTTGTATCCCAACAATAAACAGAATGTTTTTGCTTTTGTAAATCTTTGTAGAGTTGATCGCGTTGGTTGTCGGTGTACCGTTGACCGAAATTGAGTTGTTGAAAAGCGCGATCGATATTTTCATTCCATTTGTGGCGATCGGGGAGAGTTTGTTGATATAAACTCCATTTTGCATACTCGGTTTTTGTGGGGAGAATGCTAAAGCGAGGTTGTGGAGAAGTGGTTACAGAAAGTTGGCGATCGCGAGTGAGAAAATCGAGCAATTCGAGATGATCCAACCATCCCAAACCATCTACAACAACCCAAAGAACAGGATGTTTTTCTTGGTAAAGTTGACGAACAAAATCCGTGACTTGATAGTTCAAGTAAGAATCGGAAACAGGAGCGATCATCAATTGGGGATAATGTTCTACAATCCAAGTAATAAAACTATCTGCAAGGCGATCGCTAATTTTGCTGTGTTGCGTTTGAATTTCCCAACGACGAAACGGAAGATATTCTTGTGTTACCCAGTTGAGAACATCTTGGGGAGATAATTCTAGGGGAAGGATCTGAGGTTGCATTGGAGAATCCAAGTCCTGTAATTCGGTCTTTTTAGAATAGGAGAGATAGCCTGTTAATTTTTTCTCTCTGACCCTATTTAACCAGTGCGATCGCTGTTTGAGAACTCGATGGGCAATGTTAGCAATGCGTTCCATTCCCACTTGTTGGGTAGGATTTAGTGTTTCCAGAATTTGTCCTTCACTGGCATTAATTTTTTCTTCCCAGTAGCGATCGAATTCATCTATGATAATGTCTGGGATATCCCGAGGATATTGTTCGAGTTCGGGGATATGGGGAGGGAGAATTCCCAACCATTGACGCAATAAATTGAGTTTATCTGAGGTTTGATAATAGGGAGTAAGGGGAGATGGAGGACGTTTTTCTTGCCAAATTCGTTCGAGAATTTGCTTTGATTGAGGAACTTGCAAAGATAACCAATCTGCGAGATTTTCTCGGGAGGGTTTGTCCAACCAAATTTGTGGATTACTATTGCTTAATTCTGCTAGAAAATAGGGAATAGGAGGGTCGGGATAGCGATCGAGATCGATGGCTAATTGAAAAAATTCTTTTTCTGTCCAGTCTGAGGGTAAAGGGAGAGGGGAAAATAATTGTTTGAGGCGATCGCTAGGGGATTGTTGAATTCGGGAGATTGTATCCAAGAGGTCACGTCCTTGTAACCATGCTTCTGTCCAGTCACATAAGCGTTTCCCTTTAATCCAATAGTGTCCAGGTTGTCCGGTAAATTTCTGCAACCATTCTCGTTCTGTGGCGATCGCGATATAGTTAGACT
>NZ_JAYGHV010000084.1:0-3653 GCF_034932145.1 Spirulina sp. 06S082
TCAACGTGCCGCTATTCGAGACCGAATTTTACACGATCCTTATTATCGCTTGCGATCGCTTTATGAAGTGAATATCGCTGTAGAATTGGGATTGCAGTTAGATGTTAATCGCGCTACCGTTGATGATTGGTTGCGCTTACCGGGAATTTCCATTCATCAAGCGCGATCTCTGGTAGAATTGCGGGGAATGGGGGTACAGTTTTTATGTATTGAAGATATTTCTGCCGCGATCGGACTATCTCTAAGTATCCTGCAATCTCTCGAACCTCTGCTTTATTTTTGTTATTACGATCCTGAAAGTCCAGAAAATCCCCAAAAAATTAATCTTAATACAGCAACAGTAAAACAGTTAGCAAAAATTCCTTTGATTGACGCTCAACTTGCTGGAATTATTGTTCAAAATCGCCCTTATCGCAGTCTTGCCGATCTACAGCAACGTTTAGCTTTAGAAAGTGAGTTAATTTCTCAACTTATGTATTACCTTCAGTGGTAAATTGTTATTTCTCGAGTTTATTGATAACGATAAAACCCAGTTGGAAAATTAAGCAAACCCCTACTTTTATTCTTTATCGAACAAAAAATTGTCAAGCGATCGCGCCCTATTGACGATTGTGGGGAGGGGTGATTACCCTAGAGTGGACAATCCAGTTTTTTCAAGGAGTTGATTATGTTGTCAATAGGCAGTAGCGGTGCGGAAGTTGTAGCATTGCAGGAGTTTATCAACCAACAAACTCAAACCCCCGATATGGTTTCCGTCGATGGCATCTTCGGCCCAGGGACTCAGGCCGCAGTGCAGAATTTTCAGGCCGCAGTCGGGTTAAGTCCTGATGGGATTGTCGGTCCCAATACCTACGCAACCATGTCGGCTTATGGTTTTGCGGGCATCTGTTAGAGATTGTGCCTTTTCATCTCTGCAATTTCATTCACAATACGCAACAGTAAAAATAAAATAATGGCTGTTATTGATGACGCGATCGCCGCTTACGAAACGGCGCTAGTCGCTCTAGAAAGTGCTTCTCCCAATCCCTCTTTTGAGCAAATTGTAGCCACACTAATCGCTCGGGATGGTGTAGAGAAAAAACGGCAAATGGATCAAGCCCCTGCGGGAGAAACCTATGCCAAATTGATTAGTTTAGACGAACGCCTGAAGGCTCAAAGAGAACACATTGTTCGTGATGGTAATCTAGAGGAATGGAAAACTAGCGTTAATGCGCTTCCGGCGCAATGGTGGTGGAACCTCAATGACCTCGATCCTCTCTTTAATAAGGCGATCGCCCGCTACGATCGCGCTTTGGGGGCGATTAAAGATAGTCGCTCCCCTGCGGAAGAAGAATTACTTGAGGCACTGTTAGCGCGAGATGAAGTGGAAGATGCGATCGCCGCTACCTTCCAAAATCAACCAGTCCCCGAAAAATTGGCCAAGAAACTGATCGATCTCGATCGCCAGTTAAAACGCCATCGGTTAGCGCTTAATTTTAATAACCAATTGTCTCAGTGGAAGCGCAGTTTAAAGCGCGAGAATTCTTGGTGGTGGAACCTCAAACCCGAACTTCTCGGCTCCGAAGAAGATCCCCCTTCCCCTCGAGATTGGGTTTTAACGGGATTGGCGATCGGCGCATTGGGTATTGCAGCCAGTTTCATCCTCAGTACAGCGCAAACCTTCTCGAAGGAAGTAGAGGGAGTACAAACCGATGCAGCACAAAACCTCGCCACCGTCCTACAAGTGGTGGGTTTGGGAACAGCAGGAGCCGGGGCATTGACCAAAAAAGGACAAGAAACCATTGAAAAAATGGTCACAGTCCTGCGCTTACCCCCCCATTTACACGCCCCTGCCGCCTTGGGTATTGCTGGGGGACTGATGACGGTGACGGGGTTGATTAATGCCAGCTTACCAACTTGGGGGGGATGGTATATTGCTCGAGGTCAAAACTTCGAGAAAAATAACGAGCTGATTAAAGCACGGGATAGTTATCTGCAAGCCAGTAAATTCGTGCGATCGGCAGATGATCAAGCCAAACTCACCCTAGGATTAGGGAAAATCAACGAGCGTCTCGGTCGCTATGATAAAGCCGAACAAGAGTACGAAAAAGCACGACTGCTCAACGATCCTACTGCTATGAATGCTCTCGGCCGCATTCTCCTCATTCAGGAATTAAGCCAACAAGGACAATTAGCCCTACCCAAAAAAGTTGTCATCAATGCTGAATCCCTTTTTGGACGAGCGCAGGAAACGTTATTGCTCGAACAGAGTAAGATTGAAAACCTTATTACCAACGATCCCGAAAAAGCATTGATTTACATTGATACCAAAATCAATCAAGGGATACTGGAATGGTTTAAAGTTAAGTGGCCTCGGCAACCCGGATTGACCGCATTCAGCGCGGCTTCAGCGTCGGGAGTTCCCTCGGGGAGCGCGCCTCAATTGGCTGCACCCATTCCTCAAGGTTCCTCGGATCCCGTCCAATTTGCCCGAGAAAATGAAGAAAACCTTTTTAGCGCTCTCTCAAATAACAACGAGGCTGTAGCTTATTTGCAGGCACTACGGGACCAGCACGGCGATCGCCAAAATATTGCGGCTCAAATTGACGAACTGGAAACGCGGGCGCTCTGTTTGCGTGATTCTGCTGCTCTCGTGACGATCGCATTGGGACTCCAGCAATTCAGCCAAGAAGAATCCTCGGGGGTTTATAACTGTGTGGCCGCTGCCAACCCCAGTCGTTATGTCGTTTCCCCAGAAGATACTCTCATCATCCAAACAGTCAGAGATGCTCTACCGGTTACGAAAGAAGATATTTACAATGCCTTTCGTAATTTGACCCAAGGCTATCAGCCTTAAATCTGCATTCACAAGAAAAAGAACGAGACATTTAGAGCGCCAAAAAAAGCCACACAATCTGCCAAGGTAGACTTGCCGGAGCGCTGCTCTCCCCAGATAATCACTGGCGTGGCTTCGAGTAACTGAATCAGCCAAGGATGCTGGGTTAGCAAAAAGTCCCAAAGTGCTTGCAGGCGATCGCGGGAACTTCCCATTGCGCGGCATTGGCAAAGAACCAGCCGCCGCCGAAGAAGCGATCGCTTATCATCGAGAAGGCTTAGAGTATGCCAAACAATGCCGCGACCCGGTAGCAGAAAGCGATGCACTCAAAGGACTGGGAGAGACTCATTGGCATCTCTACGAATTTGAGGAGACACTGCAATACTACAAACAATGCCGCAAGAAAGCCAAGGCGATTGGCGAAGTTTCCCTCGCAGGTCAAGCATTGCGCGGGCTGGGCATGACGGCATACGATAATTTTTGGGTGGGTCGCGAACATCTCATTGCCGAACTCTCCACAGCTTTGAACTCGCGTCGCCTGTTGATGATACTGGGGCTAACGGGCATGGGCAAGACGGCATTGGCAGAACGTCTGGTCGCAGAACGCTACGGAACTCTCGCACCCCAGCACTTCCAACGCGCCAACTTCGAGAATGCCGAACATGACAAGAATTTTGCGAGTATCGCCTTGCAATGGTTGGAAGCGTCAGGAATAAGTAGCTAGACAAAATTAATTGCATAATCAGTGCCAAAATGCCGGAGAATCTGCTCAACCGCCTCCTTGAGAGTCTCCAAACTCTCATAATCCTGTGGTTTGAGCCATTGATATTTGATAAAT
>NZ_JAYGHV010000085.1:0-3592 GCF_034932145.1 Spirulina sp. 06S082
CCATACTTGGGATGATATAAAACCAAATTCATATATTCGGCAAAAGTCAAGCGCTGTTGAGGAGAATTGGCAATGCGATCGCAGATAATATCGAGCAGGGCTTGAGAATTGGGAAAATTAGAATTAGACTGAGTAATCATGGAGCAATAAAAAGGCGATCGCGATGAGTTCCTTTCAAAAAAATAGTTTGGGTTGGCAATGGAGAAAATTACAACAACGTTTTTACGAATGGTTGACCTTAAAAGATCCAAACAATACAGATACAGATACAGATACATCCTCTTGGTTTGATTCTCCCATTTGGGAAATTCTCGCCAAAGGAATATTTTGGCTCGTTGTTGTCAGTTTATCAGTATGGGTACTCTGGGTATTATGGCAACTCCTAGAGCCTTATCTTTATACCGCCTTTAAGTCTCCTGGGCAATCTCAACAAACACGAGGGAAAATTATTAAAGAAGTTTCTGCCTCTATCTGGGTTGCAAGGGCAAAAAAAGCGCAAGAACGAGGGAATTATCGCGAAGCCTGTATTTGCCTGTATATGGCGATGCTACAGCGCTTAGACGAGACAGGAATTGCCCCGCATCAACCCAGTCGCACCGATGGAGAATACTTACAGATCGTGGGAGAATTGCCCAAACCAGAACCCTATCAAATCTTGTTAGCAACCCATCAAGCCTTGTGTTTCGGCAATACCGAACCAACGCGATCGCTCTTCCAACAATGTCAAAATGCTTACGATCGCGTTGAATATTAGTTCCTAATTACTCATTGAACTGAGAACTATAAATACTAGAAAATAATCCCGAAGACCGATAAAATTTGGGAACTTGAACTTCATCCTGTTTTAGAACCTGCCGCATGGGAATTATCAAAGACATTAAAAGTAGAGAAATTAGTGGTTTAGGCGATCGCTTCAATCTCTTCTTCAGCGTATTCATGGATCGTGTAGCTGGATTTATCCCAGCGCGATATCGCTGGATCGTCCCTTCTCTCTTAGAACCTATTACCTTGCCTATTCCTGAATTTGCGGAAGTCAAGCAAGAAGTCATCAATAAACTGATGGGGGTAGAAACCGAAGAAGCCGTCCAAGCAGGAGTTAAGCCCCCTCCTACAAAATCTCGATATACTGCCTATCGGTGCGTGTATTCTAATCCCTTTATCTGCGAGTGGCAAGAGAAAACCCTCATAGAAAATCCCCAAGCAACCCATTGTTCTCAATGTAGCTTTCCCCTCAGACTCCCCCCAGAAGCGAGAATTCTAGGGATGCGCGGCACTTATCAAGTGGAAGATTATTTCAAACCGCGTAATGGCGGACGTTTGTACCGTGCCATCGATCTCAGCGATCGCTCTCCCGTTGTGATTAAAGAGTATCTCTTACCTAAGCGTTACTTTAGTCGCAATGAAACCCGTTTGCGACAAAGCAACTTTATTAATTTTACTGGCATAGATCTCGCCGATGGTCGCCATCAAGATATACGCATTATTTCCCCCAACGATGCGATCGCGCCGACTGGAGAAGAACGTTGCTATCTCATTACCCAAGGAACTTTAGAGAGTTTTCCCGATCTGGCGAGTTACTTAACAGAAACAGGTTCTCTTTCTCAGCAACAAGTTCGCATCGTCCTGACACAAACTTTGCAAAGTTTGGAATTTCTCCACGGGCAAAAATTTCGCCTTCCCAATGGCATCGTGCTAGAAGGAGTAATTCATGGCAATATTTCCCTCGAAAGTTTGTTGATCGTCCCCACTTTTCAGGGGTTTTATATTTATCTAACCGATCCGGCTTTGTGGGAAAATTTATTCATTCCCTCTGCCAAAAATAAAGAAGAAATTTCCGTTGAGAAAGATTTATACAATCTCGGTTTAGTTGCATTTTATCTCCTTGCCGGACGCAGCAGCGATCCAGAAACCTATCGACCTCTCGATCCTACTTTTGATGATTACTGGCCGCCTATAAACCAGCAATTTAAACATTTTATTGTCTCTTTAATGGGCTTAACTTCTTTGAATTTTACCAGTGCGTCGGAAGCGCGTCGAGAATTATTAAAACTTCCAGCCCTCGAAGAAATTTATCGCGTTGATAAACCCGAAACAGAAACAGAAATAGAACCGAAGAAAGACAAGAAGCGCAGAAAATTCTGGCTCTTTCTAGGCGGTCTTTTGGGGGTATCTTTACTGATTCTTTTAATTTGGTATTTGCTTGCCCGTTCCCGTCGCATTCGGGCATTGACAGAAACTCCGATTTGCTGTATAGAACAAGTAACGGGGTTGAATGCTGGGAATTACGTTTTTAGCGGCGAACAGCAGGGAATTTGGTCTTATATTTGGTTGCAAAAAAATCTCATTGCGAAAGGAACTTCTCTAGAGGAGGAATTCTTAAATCGCATTAATCCTCCCAAAGAAGGAGTTGCGACACCGGAAGAAGATGCGGCGACAAATACGGATGACCCCATTGTAGCTACGGACACCGAACTATCAGAAACTCCCCCCGAAATTCCCGAACCTAGATACAATTTGCTTTATTCTCCTGCACCAACCGCGAGTGAGGCGATCGCCAAAATTCGTAACTTTGAGGCAGATTTTGCCGTTAGTAGTTTATTTCGCAAACTGGGGATAGATTTATGGTTCGAGCGTTTTGCTTATGATGCGATCGCGATTTATGTTTCTTTCAGTTATTCCGAACGCCAAAACAGCATACCGGAAAAATTGCAAGGACGGATTACTTTTGAACAATTGCGTCGCCTTTATACGGGAGAAATAAGCAACTGGAAAGAAATTGGTGGACCCGATCTAGCGGTTAAACTTTACATTCCTGATGATGAAGAAGCAGTGACAATTTTTGAACAAAGAGTTTTGCAAGATGCTGATGCGATCGCCACTTTTCGAGAATTGGTAAAATTGAATGTGGAACGCAGTGCAGTGAGTACGCAAATTATTCGCTTGTCTACGTTTAAAACCTTTAATGCGGTTATTCAAGATTTTGAAGATCGACAAGTTGGAGGGATCGCTTTTGGTAGTCTCAGCAAGGTTTTCGGTCAATGTTCTGTCTATCCTTTGGCCCTTGGCGATAATAAAAACGATCCCGTTTCTCCTTTAATGATGAAGAATGGTTCTCCTATTACACCTCAAACCGATCTGTGTAATGAAAAGGGGAGTTATTTTCTCAATAGCAAAGCCGTCCGAGAGCAACGCTATCCCCTATCTTATGCCCTGGCAGTAGTTTATCCTCGCGATAATCGTCGAATGCCTATCGGGTTAACTTTTATTGATGTTCTCAAAACGACTGAAGCGCAAGTATTGTTAAGGAAAGCGGGTTTAGTCCCCCTTAAAGATGCCGAGGAAAGCCAGAAATAAATAGCGATCGCCGTTCATCAAACAAGATATTCGACTTTTGGCTAGCGATCGCCCGTTGCAGAAATGTCTATGATGAGAAGGGTTATGGCGTGAAAGGAGAATGGTAGCAAAGTCAGGAACCTCAGCCTAAAGGCGTGAGGCTTGAAAGAGAAATCTGACAAGCCATTCTGACCAGACTAAGTACCTCGCGTACTACGTTATTTGGGTCACGACACCTTGGAATGCGAAGCTAGTTCCT
>NZ_JAYGHV010000086.1:0-3538 GCF_034932145.1 Spirulina sp. 06S082
GGGGCGGATGTGTTAGCCAGCGAAACTGAATCTTGTACGGTGTGTCGTACTGATGTTCTGCCATTGGCAGCAGGAGAAGTGCCTCGACTGCTTGAATATCGAGAAAAGCAGAAACAGCCGGTACTTTTGGCCGAAGGAGATGCCCGTACTATTCGCCAGAATTTTCTCGAACGCACTCACTTAATTCGGGCAACGGCAAACCGCGATCGCGTTCAACGTTTTGAGTTAGAATACCCCATCGATGCGATCGGGAATTTTTCAGCCCTGACAGGATTTACTCTGGTTGATACTCCAGGTCCTAATGAGTGGAAAGATGGGGCATTTGATAGCATTATTCTCAAACAAACCGCCCTTGAAGTCCTGCGTAATTGCGATGTTATTCTTTTTATTCTCGATTACTCTTCCTTTAAAGATAACACAAATTCAGAACTTTTACAAGACTTAATCGAACAACGCAGCGATTTTTTGAAACGCAATCGCGGGGCAATTTATTTTATTCTGAATAAAATCGATCGCAAGACTGAAGAAGATCGACCCATTCAGCACGTTATTGACGATCTCAAGCGCACTTTGAAAGGATTTGGTATTCCCGAACCGATTGTATATCCCGCCAGCGCTTGGCAAGGACTTCTTGCTAAGATGATTCAACGAGGACTCGCAACGGATGTTCATTTACGGAACTTCAAACGCTTTTTTGGGGGACGTTATGCTAGGGAAACTCCCGATGGAGATATGATCGTTCCTTCTCCACAAAAAGTTGCCCCTCAAGCCTTAAAAGATAGTCTCATTCCCGCGATCGAACAAGCGGTTGTGCGAGAAGTTGTTAATAATGCTGGCTGGAATTTATTAAGAGATGTGATTGCTAAACTTAATAAAACTGGAACAGGAGTTGAAGATGTGATTAATACGCGCATTAGTGGCTGGAAAATTGAAATTAAGCCCCTACGCCAAAAGATGGAAGAATATAAACGCTTGGCTAAAAATGCGATCGTACAAATTCGCGGCGTTAAAAAACTGGTCGAACAACAAGAAAAGCAATTAATCGAACAGTTTAAATGGGAAATCAATGATTTTGCCGAACGCGCTAAGTTAACTATTCAACAAGAATTTGAAATTTTTGTTCATTATCGCTTTTCAGATTATACCGTTGCGACGGAACCACCAGGGGACGAGTTAGAAATTGAAGAAGAAGAACCAGAAAAAAGTTCCCGTTTTCCCGTACCAAAACGATTAGCAGAATCTTTAAAGAAAGTGATTAATGAACTTTTAGGAGATGAGGAAAACCCTTATGAGATTCGTTGTGAAACAGAAGAAGAAGTCGAACAAATTAAGAAAGATATCAATCGTTTTTGTGCTATTTTGATTAAAGATTGGTGGACAAATACACAAGATAAATTGTCTCGAGATGGAACATTAATTCGACAAGAATTAGTTGCACAGATTCGCGATAATGTCCAAACCATTTCCAATGAACTCTCAAAGTATTTAGGGGAAGCCTTGGATATTTCTATGAATATCAATCCCATTCAAATGCTAGTGTTTGATTTTCAAGGAATTGATACTCAAGTGCAACAACAAACCGAAAATTATACACGCTGGACGAGGGAACGAAAACAGGCATTTTGTCGAGATTATGAAGTTGATATTCAAGTAGACGATCGCCGTTCTTACTACGAAATAGATTTGCGTCAAACTATTGTCTCAATTAAGAAAGAAATTGACGGACAAACAGCCGGTAGTTTAATTGTTGTCGAACGTGCAATTAAACAACAAGTTGCAGAAGATTTCGGCCATGCGGAACAACAAATTAATGAATATATCAACCGCTTTTTGGTAGAGTTCGATCGCCTCTTGAAAGAAAGAGAAACCCGAGAAACAGAAGTCGATAAAATTTTAGAGGCTTTAGAAGCACAGAAAATAGCACTCTACCAGTATACTGAAGAACTAGAAACGGTCAAACAAACATTAGAAAAGTGGCGACCCTGAACGCATCTTAATCTTAACACGAGAAAAAGCGGGAGCTTGGTAGCCCCGTCTCTTTAGAGCGGGGTGGAAAAGCGACACGGCACGGACATCTCGCGATTCTGAGGAAACCTCAGAATGCGTGTCCTCGAATTTATTCGCCATCAGGAATGGTGAGGGTCATTGATATAATCCATGATTTTAGTTGTACTAACTTTCCCAGTAGTGTCATAAAAATAGCTGCGAGTCCACAAACTAGGTAGTTTGCAGAGATGAGGAAATTCTTGACGAAGAAGACGGGAGGAGCGCCCTTTCTCATTGTAGATAACTTGGCATCTATCTACAGAATAAAGTAAACTAAACCCATGAACAAGAAAAAAATTGACATAGGTTGCCAACAAAACTTATTGCACCCCAACAAGGAACTACTAGCTATCCTTGAGTATCTCTGTGGCGAGGCCAACAAGGTATTTAATTGTTCTGTTTACTATGCTCGCCAAATTTGGTTTAAGGAGAATCGCTTTGTTGGCAAGGGGGAACTTTGTCGGCAAATGAAATGGAATTGCCATTTTCGAGCGATGTACGCTTCAAGCGCCCAACAAATTTGTAATGGTGTGGTTGAAGCATTTTCCAGTTTTCGCGAACTCCTCAAGTTGTTTGGAGACAAAAAACTAAACAACAAACCCAAACCGCCAAAATATCGGAAAAAAGGTTTCTTTACTGTTTCCTATCCTAAAAGATGGTTAAAGCTGACCGAGGGAGGAATCAAAGTTCCTTTAGGGAAAAGCGTAAAAGCATGGTTTGGGCTGGGAGAATTTTATCTCCCTATGCCTTCTAACCTAGATTGGAACAGCATCAAAGAAATTCGCATTCTTCCACGTCACGGCTGCTTTTATGCAGAATATATTTATCAAAGAAGACCGCAAGCGACCCAGACAGATTCTCGAAAAGTTCTAGGAATTGACCACGGCCTTGATAATTGGTTGACCTGCGTGACAAACGTGGGGACGAGTTTCATTATCGACGGGAAGCACCTTAAATCGGTCAACCAATGGTATAACAAACAGATTGCCACGATTAAAGAAGGAAAACCTCAAGGATTCTGGTCAAACCGACTGTCTCGTATTACCGAAAAACGCAATCGACAAATGCGGGATTCAGTTAACAAGGCAGCCCGTATCGTCATTAACCATTGCCTAGAAAATGGTATCGGTCAGATTGTTTTTGGCTGGAACAAGGGACAAAAAGATGGGATTAATATTGGCTCTAAGAATAATCAAAAATTCGTTCAAGTTCCTACAGCAAAACTCAAAGAACGAATCAAGGAACTTTGCGAGTTTTATGGTATCCACTTTTTAGAATCCGAAGAATCCTATACCTCTAAAGCTAGTTTTCTAGATGAAGATATTCTTCCTGTTTACGGTGAAAAACCCGAGTCTTGGAAACCATCAGGAAAACGAATCAAAAGAGGATTGTATTGTTCTGGGGATGGCAGTTTCATTAACGCCGACTGTAACTGTGCAGCCAACATTTTAAGGAAAGTAGCGGCAACTTTAGGATTATGTCTTAAAGGAGT
>NZ_JAYGHV010000087.1:0-3526 GCF_034932145.1 Spirulina sp. 06S082
CACAAATAGAGGCGATTTAACCTTTAACTCTCGCCTTGCTTGCAACCATGCTAAAAGCGCCTGTACCGTCGAATTCGCCAAATGCACGACCTCAACTTCCGTCCCCCTTCCCTTGCCGCGAATCTTCAATGTCCGCCTTTCCGCATCGAAATCTTGAATATTGCATTGAGCAATTTCCCCCCGACGTAGGGCATTATCCCAAAGTAATCGCAATAGAGCATAATCTCGCTTTCCCTTCAACGTCGAGCGATCGCAGTTCTCCAAAACGCGCTTGAAGTCCTGTCTGGCAATGCCGCTCGTGTCCCGATACTGCCGGACTTTCTCCCCTTTAATATGGTCTAAACTCCAACTGCATTTCCCTAAGTTTTGTGCCAAGCGTACCATTGATTTAATGGCACTGAGACGGCGATTAACCGTCGCCTCGCTCAATCCTTTATCCATCAACCATGCTTTATACTTAAACACCTTCGCGATCGCATCAAAGCGAGGCAGAGAAAGAAACTGCGCCACCAATTCCGGGGTAGGGGGAGATTGAGCGAGAAAGTTAAAGAAATCCCGCAAATCCTTTTGATAGGCATGGCGAGTATTGGGCGATCGCTTATCCTGCAACAGCCGTTCGATAATATCGATGGGTTCGGGTTGCAGGAGGGTAGAAGGGGTAACGGGGATGATTTCGGTCATCGTTCTCAAACAGCTGGTCTTTTCTATCATACAGCCCTTTAGCTTGCGATAACGACACTTTCCGCAAGCTAAAGGGTAACGGTCAGCAGAAGTAGCGCAATCGCGCTGGTGTCGGGGTACAACCCGATTTTTCTCCCTTCCCCATGACCCCTTTAACGAAACGAGATATTCTCCGGCGTTATGCGTCTGGCCGATCGCGTCGGGACAGTCCTTGCTCGTTCTACACATGGCAGGAAACCCAAGTGATGATGGCAGGCAAATCTCGCCCGAGTCCTCCCATTTCCCTCAATACCGATTACCGACTGGTCGATCGCTCCGATGAATTGGCAGCAGCGATCGCGCCTCTGAAATCTGCCCCATTCCTCGGCATTGACTGCGAAACCACCGGACTCGACCCCTATCGCCATAAAGTTCGCCTGATTCAGTTGGCGGCATTGGATCGTCCGACAATTGTTATCGACTGCTTTGCCATTCCCGATCTTGCTCCTTTGCATTCTCTGCTGAGTTCTCCCTGTATTAAAATCGGTCACAATCTCAAGTTTGAATGGCTGATGCTGACTCGAAGGGGACTATCTTTGCAACCGCCTTTTTTTGACACCTACCTTGCCTATCGGGTTCTGACGGCGGGTTTGAAAAAACGGCTGTCTTTAGAGGCGATCGCGATGAAACTCCTCGGCATTCCTCTCGATAAAACCCAACAAACCAGCGACTTTTCCGGGACTTTAACCTTAAAGCAACTGCAATATGCGGCAATGGATGCGGCGATTCTCTTACCCCTCTATCGCATTTTAAAAGCCAAGTTGGAACGGGCAAAGTTAATGCCCACAGCAAAGTTGGAGTTTGCCTGTCTCCCTGCCACTGCCCAAATGGAACTCAACGGGATGTATTTGGATCGCGAGAAATGGAAAGCGATGGGCGATCGCCTCAAGCAGCAGCAGGCACGATTGAAAACCCAACTCGATCGCCAACTGAAACGCCCGCCCACCCAACAGGTTTCTCTGTTGCCGGAGTTGACGGAAACTATCAATCCCCGCTCTTCCCAGCAGGTCAAAGCGGCATTGGCGGCACAAAATATCCTCGTTCCTTCTGCGAGCGCTCAACAGTTGCTCCCTTTAGCGAGAAAGCATCCGGTCATTCAAACCCTATTGGATTATCGCAGCTTGTCGGCTCGCATTTCCACTTTTGCCGAGGGGGTGTTGGAACATATCCACCCCGTGAGCGATCGCATCCATCCCCATTGGTTTCAACTCGGTACCCGATCCGGGCGTTTTAGTTGCCAGCAACCGAATTTGCAGCATATTCCGAGGGCGGTTGAAATCCGGCAGTGTTTTGTCGCCCCACCCGGAAAGGTGCTGATTAAAGCCGATTACAGCCAAATCGAATTGAGGATTATGGCGAAAGCAAGCGGCGATCGGCGCATGATAGATGCCTATCGTCGGGGGGAGGATTTGCACCGACTGACGGCAGCTTTGGTGTTGGGCAAGGCAGTTGGGGAGGTGACGGTAGAGGAGCGTCGGTTGGGGAAGGCGATTAATTTTGGTTTGATCTATGGGATGGGGGCGAAGAAGTTGCGGGCGACGGCGGCGAAGGAGCAGGGCATTGAGATCAGTTTGCCGGAGGCCTCGGCGTTTCGCAAGCGGTTTTTCGAGTCCTATGGAGGGGTTAAGGCGTATCACGATCGCGTGCGTCGGGAGTGGAGTCGGGGCAGGCGGGACAGTCGTACTCTGGGGGGAAGGCGGCGATCGTGGGGGAAGGGGCAAAAGCCGAGGTTAAATGAGTCGATCAATCATCCAGTGCAGGGGACGAATGCGGATATGACGAAGTTGGCGTTAGCGCTGGCATGGCGGAGATTTCAGGGGACAGAGGTGGGGTTGGTGGCGGCGATTCACGATGAGATTGTATTGGAATGTCCGGTGGGGTTGGCGGAGTGGGCGATGGAGCAGTTGAGGCGTTGTATGGTGAAGGCGGGGGAGTATTTTATTCGTCCGATTCCGGTGGAGGTGGAGATTCGGGCGGTGGAGAGTTGGGGATAATAAAGGATATCTCTATCCTCTTTCACTTAATAAATCATTAAAAACATTCATAACATTCCCCAAGAGTTATCTTGATAATATGTTTAATCCTTCTAACTGAAGAAAATGAACGCATCCTGAGTAATCACCAACCATGATTTGTGTCCTGTCAGGGGAAAATGCTAGTGTGCTAACCCATGAATCAAAAGTAAATTTCCCGATTTTTTGTCCATTCTGTATATTAACTATTTGTATTGTGTCTCTTGTTTGAGAATAAAGGAGCAATTGGCTATCATTACTAATGATACAACGATGTAAAGCTGAATCAACAAATAAAGTATCAATGCAATCACCAGTAATAGTATTCCAGATTTTCAAAGTTTTATCTTTTGAACTAGATACAGCTATCAGTCCATTACAGCTTATTACACACTTAGCTATTTCATCTGCATGCCCACTTTCTATTTCTATCAAAGATTCTTTTCGTAAATCTCTTATGCGTAAAATCCCATTGTCATAGGCAGTAAGAATGATAAGTCCATCTTCATTCAAATCACAACACATGAGTTTTTCTGTTGTTTCTGAGTATTCTTCTAAAATCATATGTTTATATTTTTGATATTCTTTATTTTTTACTCCTATTAAGTGAAGCTCATTCTCTGAAGCTGAGATAATAATTTTTCCATTGTCACTGATTGCGAAATCCGATATCTGTGATGAGTGTTTAAAAACTAGCAAGCATTCTCCTGAATTTAATTCAATAAGATATAAATTTCGCAACATATCATCAACTATTCTAATTAATCCTATTTCAAGGATTGGACTTATCAAAC
>NZ_JAYGHV010000088.1:0-3118 GCF_034932145.1 Spirulina sp. 06S082
CTCCAACTCCTTCCCCCCGAAAAAATAATCCACCCCCTAATCCTCCAACTCCAACTCCTGCACCGGAAACTCCTAAACCGACTCCAACCCCTTCACCGGAAACTCCTAAACCAACTCCAACCCCTTCACCGGAAACTCCTAAACCGACTCCAACCCCTTCACCGGAAACTCCTAAACCAACTCCAACTCCTTCACCAGAAACCCCTAAACCAACTCCAACTCCTTCACCGGAAACCCCTACTCCCTCCGATGGCGATCGCTTTATAGCAACTATTGGCGATCTGCAACTCACTCAAGGCGATCGCGATATTCCCGATCGCCTTGCAAGACGCAAACAAAACGAGAAACAATTGAACGCGATCGACTATTTAACTCCTCTCGGACTTAATATTGAGGGAGAGTTTGCGATCGAAGTTGTTGCCGCGATCGACAGTAATGGTAAACCCTCAGTTTATCCAGAATCTATACAAGTTCTTTCTGGTAATATTCCCTTAGAAAAAGCAAAGAAATTAGCGATAAAAATTATCGAACAGTGGGAATTTGAACCAACTTATATGGGTAGTGAACCTGTTGTGCAAGAATATCGCATTCGTTTAAGCACTCGTCGTTTTTAGCTTTGTGATGGGAGAAATAAAAAAGCGATCGCGAAATGCGCGATCGCCCCTTTCCAAATAACGAGTAACTGGTGACTGTTGCTTCTTGCCTGTTTTACACTTCTACTGTTGCAGGTTCTAATACCAAAGCCTTCATGAGGCGATCGATATCAAAATGCTGCTGCATCAAGTCTCGAATACAATCTACTTTAATGGCTTCTTGTAAGCGAACTTGGCCGAAAGCGCGATCGGCAATTTCCACCGTTGTCAATGTATCCAAATCAACAGATAAAATGGGAATTTCCAAATCTTCAGCGCGAGTGAGAACAAAATCTTGGGGAGGGGCATGACCCGTTAAAATCAAACAATTAGTTGAGGTTTCCAAAGCCGCTAATTGTAGTTCGCTGCGATCGCCCCCCGTCACCACAGCCATATTTTTTCCCTTGCGGAAATACTCCAAAGCGGAGTTGACATTCATCGCCCCAATGGTCAGAGTTTCCACCATTAAATCTAAGCGATCTTCCCGACAGAGAATTTTAGCCTTCAGTTTCTTGGCCAATTCGCGAACACTGACACTGCGTAAGAGATTATTGCGAGGTAATCGACCAAAAACCTCGATATTTTGTCTTTCTAGAAACGGTTGGATCTCCGTTTCTACCCCTTGCCAATCTTGTTCGGGGATATCGCTAATTAATACCCCTAAAAGGCGATCGCCTAAGCTGATTTTGGCAGCTAGGAGGCGATCGAGCAATTCTAGAGAATGATAGCGTGCCACCAATAACACTGACGAATCCAATTGTTCAGCCATTTGGTTCAACGATAAGTCAAATAGCTGCCCTTCCGAAAGAGTCGAAGGACCTTCGAGCAAAATCAAATCTCCTGCGATATTACTAACGTAAGTATCGAGTAGTTTTGTGTTATCTTGCCTCTGTTCGTTTTGTAACTGTTTGCGGATAGTTAATTCATCCAAACAGAGTATTGGGGCTTTGCGGTGGCGTTCTGAAAGATCGAGTGCGCCCGCCATAAAACGAACATCCTCTTCGCTTGCATCCGTCAGATTCCGATCCAGACTTTGACTGGGATAGGTTCCCAGAGGCTTTCCATAACCGATCGCGATTCCTTTTTTCTGAAGCTGATGGGCTATCCCGATAATCGTTGCGGACTTCCCACCGTACACTTCAGTCGATCCGACTAATAAACATTTGGTTTTCGGCATCACCCTCACTCCGTTGCTTTTGTACTCTAATGATTGAATCTTTGTAACTTAATCCTGTTGACTTATCCTTCGGCTCGTAATAATTTACGATAAAATCCTCTGGAAAAATCGGTAACTTTAGTGCGTTTGTAACTCGCAATTACTTCAATTAAGTGATCTACAAAGTCTGAATTTTGCATATCGACTTCGTAACTGAGTTCCGCATTGCCATCAAATTGCAGGCGACAGCGAGTGAGTTCCGCCGGAAGTTTAGAGACAAACCACGTAGCAACAAAAGGAACGCCTTCCTCTCGGCCTTCAATGGGGCGTTCTCCCTCGAGAGAACCTGTTTGATAGAGGCCGATTGCATAAGGGAGAATTTGACGTTTCTGCCCTTGAAAGTAAGGTTGATATACCATCCACACTGCTTTCTGAGCGGGTTTTAGGCTATCTAAAGACATGGCAAATCTTCTCGAACTTTCCTGTATAATATGCCTATCTTACAGAACTTAGTAGCAAACCCCTAGAGATAATCGATCGAATTTAGATAATTGACTCAGGATTTTTTCTGGCGATCGCGTTTTGACCTGCTCAAAGGGAAGTAAAAAGGTGCTATAATCGGAAACTGTAAGAAAAAATATCTTGCGCCGGGATGTAGCGCAGCTTGGTAGCGCACTTCGTTCGGGACGAAGGGGCCGCAGGTTCAAATCCTGTCATCCCGATTCAACTAAAAACCTTATCTTCCGGTATTGAGAATGCTGCTGAACCTACAAAAAGGGCTGTGGTCTTTCCAGAATTGCGCTTGTCAACAATGTCAAATAATAGCTTAACCTCAAAAAAAAGATTAACTTGGATCGATTTAACCAAAGGATTGGCAATTTTGGGGATTGTTTTTTTTCATTTTTTCCAAAATTATCCCGATCGCTTGGATTGGGTTATTGCCTTGGATCGAGTTGGAGCTAAAATTGGTTATGGTGCAGTTGATGTCTTTTTTGTCATTGCTGGCTTTAACATCAGTTATGGTTTAGCTTTGAAGGCGCAAAAAAATAACTTAACTAACATTACAACGGATTGGCGATCGTGGCTGATAAAAAGGTTAAATCGACTTTATCCCACGTATTTTCTTGCTATTGGAGTCACTCTGTTACTTTACGGTGTTGTCAATCAATCAAGAGAATACTACAATTTTAAATTTCTTTTAACAGTTTTGGGTTTTGCGGGTTCGAGTTCTGCTTTTATTAATGCTGGACTCTGGTTTTTTACTGTTATTTTACAGGCTTATTTAATTACTCCAATTATTTTCTGGATCTGCAATAGTCAGCCTCGAAAA
>NZ_JAYGHV010000089.1:0-2785 GCF_034932145.1 Spirulina sp. 06S082
GATTCACTTTCTCGATAAATCCGCCACAGTAGTTTTTGGGTTTCTCTTGCTAATTTTTCCATGCTTGCTTAGTCTTTTGGGGTTTTATTTTACCACATCTGCAATTAATTTCGTATACCTACTTATCCCTCGCACCGGACGAACGCCAGCCCGATAAGCTCTGCGATCGCCTACTCGATTACCTAGCCTGCCATGATGTCCTGCTCTTGCTGGATTCACTGGAAACCTTGCTCGTGCCGGGGGAGGAGATGGGCGGTACTTTTGCTGATGCCATCTGGAGCAAGTTTTTCAGGGAGTAGGGAGTAGGGAATCGGGAATCGGGAATAGGGAGTCGGGAGTATGTTATTTGTTAACTGGCTCGTTCTCTTTCGGTATCGTTTCCTGTAGCAAATTCTGTTAGTTTTCGCTTATTGGGATGATGAAAGCCAAGAACGATATCTTCTTTGGGAATATCGGCTTGCAATAAATCGTCAACGATACAGAGATCGGTACTGTCTTCTTCTACCCAAATTTTATCTTGTTCGATCCGAAGGTGAAAGATAATATACTGCACTCGTTGCGTTCCTTTCCAGCCCGAACGAATCCAGAGATAGTTATCGCTTTCTTTGTCCAAAACAAGGTACTCTTTAACCGTATCGGTTGAGTTAAGACGTGGTTTAAGAGCGTAATAATCTTGCAGCAGTCTAACAACTGTATTGCGATAGTATGTTAATCTATCGGTTAATTGATGGGTTAATTTGCCCATTGTTCTATAGTCTCCTCTTCGACATCGACAACTAATATTTTGATATGATTTCTACAACAATCTTTTTACTTTGGCGCTCGGCTGCGATTGGTTTTTCGGCTGCGAGATCGGCATAGAGTTCGGCATCTTCGTATTGGATAAAATAAGGATCGTCGGTTATTGTCCAGCCATCTCGAATCAGCGCATTTTTGACGGGTTGATGATAAACATCTTTAGCAGGCATAACACTTTGAACGCGATCGCACAGCGTCTCCAAAGAAAAATTGCAGTTTTTCCCATTACAACAAATGTTCTCCTTCAGCGAAGCCCACATCCAACGCCTCGCCACGCCCAACAGCTATGACCGAGGACATGATTATTACCAACGCCGCGCCATCCTGCAACCGACGCGGCAAGGCAACGTTCTCTCGGCATTCTGCATCGGCACGGCACTCTACGAGGTCGCGATCGCCTTCGATGGAGACGAAATCGCCAACGCGCAATGCAGTTGCCCTTACCGCTACGGCGGACTCTGCAAGCACGGGGTCGCGTTGTTATTAACGTGGTGCAGGGAACCCGAAGGTTTCGAGGACGTGCCGATGCTGCAAGAGACTTTAGCCAAACGCAGCAAAACCGACCTCATCGGACTGGTTGAGGCGATGGTGACGCGAGAACCCATATTGCTCTCGCTCATCTCCGCGCCCCTACTCCCTACTCCCTCGCATCAATGCTGCTCTCGAATTACCCACCGCCCGCGCTATAGTCGAGGCATTGCAGCCGTTTATCGAGTTGGCACGGCGCTACTTTGATGCGGGCAATATTCTTGATGCCGGGTCGCTGTACTGTTTGCTGCTCTCAGAACTGACCCAAAGCTACGATGCAGAACGCTTGGGATTCGATTACAATAGCGAACTCTCGGATTGTTCGGCGGGGCTGGTAGCGGGCTTGCGATGCTGTTTGGAACGCGAGGGCCTTGCGGATGACCTGCAACGGCTTTGGCTGTCGGTGCTAGTGAAGGTGTACGCGAAAAGCCTTGTGTTTCGCGACTATGGCCACGGTGCCGATGCGGCTTTGCTGGCTACAGATACGGAGCAGTTCGATGGAGTTGTTGCGGCTTTGGCAGACCGAAGGCTAAAGAAGGCACTCTCGAAGCTGCTGGAACGGCGGGATAAATCCCTGGAGCAAATACTGCAACATTACCGCGAACGAGCGGAAAAGTATATCAAACAGCGCAATCAACGTTCTTATCGGCAAGCCATCAAGATTCTTCGAGAACTTCGAGGCATTTGTGCGACGGAAGAACGACTAGCGGAGTGGCTGGGCTGTATGGAGGAGTTGCGATCGCGCTACGGCAATCTTAGGGCTTTTTTGGATGAGTTGGATAAAGCGGGTTTGTAGCCAGCAAGCTCTCATTATGCTCAAAAACATTTAGCGCTTTCACGGCAAATTGGCGATCGCAGAGGAGAAGGTGCTGCACTCCATTCTTTAGGTGTGGCGTTGCTGGAGCAGTCCCAATTGGCTCGGGCGTTGGAGAAATTACAACTGGCACTCAAGATTTTTCAAGAAGTTGAAAGTCAAAGTGAAGAAGCTCAAACTCTTGCGGATTTATCGGTGCTTTATTGGGAGCTAGAGGACAAACAAGCTGCGATCGATTACTGCAATTGCGCCTATGTTTTAGCTAAAAAATTAGACCTTTCTCTAGCGGATGAATGTCAAGAACTTCGACAACAAATACTGGAGAGTCAAAGTTAGAAAACAGTTTGAAACAGAAAAGCAGTTTTGATTTTTTTAAAGAAAAGACTGCTCCTCAGTTTCCATTAATTCGACTTCCGAAGAAGCCATAAGAAGTGTGTTGCTGACCGCAACTGACAATGGTTTTGTTTCCATTAATTCGACTTCCGAAGAAGCCATAAGCGGAAACGGAGTTACTCTAACAGAACTTACGCAGTAACACCATATGTAGCGTAAAGTTTAAAAAAGAGCGAGCAGCAAACCCCAAAAATCAAAAATCTTGGTACAGAGCCTAAAATATGATAATATTGTTAGGAAATCAAACTTAAA
>NZ_JAYGHV010000090.1:0-2604 GCF_034932145.1 Spirulina sp. 06S082
CTTCCTCGATCCCTATAGTCGTCCCGCAGAAAAACGCGGAGGTGCATGGATGGACGATTGTATCTGTCGCCGAAAAATCAAGGAAAATGGCACAATTAAAAATCGCCTTCCCGTAGCTTATATGGTCTGCAACCAGACCCCTCCTATCGACGGAAAACCGAGTTTAATGGCGTTTGAAGACGTGCAAACCCTCTTTCACGAATTTGGCCATGGTTTGCAACATATGCTTACGAAAATTGACTATCCTCAAGCGGCTGGAATTAATAATATTGAATGGGATGCCGTAGAGTTACCCAGCCAATTTATGGAGAATTGGTGTTACGATCGCGCCACTTTATTTGGCATGGCGAAACACTATGAAACGGGGGAAACGTTACCAGAACATTACTACCAAAAACTTTTGGCAACCCGCCATTATCAAAGCGGTTTATCAACCCTGCGTCAACTCCATTTTGGCTTGTTGGACATTGAATTACACCATCGCTATCAACCAGGAGGAAAAGAAACTCCGAAACAAGTTCGCGATCGCATTGCCAAAACAACTATGGTTATTCCACCTTTACCAGAAGATGCTTTCTTGTGTTCTTTTGGTCATATTTTCTCAGGAGGTTATGCTGCTGGCTACTATAGCTATCATTGGGCAGAAGTTTTAAGCGCTGATGCTTTTTCTGCTTTTGAAGAAGTGGGTTTAGAGAATGAAGAAGCTATTATCAAAACCGGGCGACGTTTCCGCAATACCGTGTTAGCTTTAGGAGGAAGTTTGTCACCCATGGAAGTGTTTAAATCCTTCCGCGATCGCGAACCTAAAACCGAACCATTGTTACGTCATAAAGGCTTGGCTTAGAATTGGTATTAGTGTTTCATTCGCGATCGCCGCAAACCGTAGGAAGAATAATGCTTAAATCACAATTCACCCCGCATAGCCAGTTTCATTTCTCGAACCGCCCTTTCCATACCCACGAGGACAGCACGGCTGACAATTGTATGACCGATATTTAGCTCTTCCATGCCTGGAATGCAGCCCACGGGATAAACATTCCAATAGGTTAAACCATGCCCAGCATTGACCCGCAAACCGAGGGAGAGGGCGATTTCGCAACCTTCTGCCAAAATTTTCAATTCCTGTGCGCGAGAAATTTCCCCTTCTGCGTCAGCATATTTCCCCGTATGCAATTCAATAAATTGTGCTTGGGTTTGCGCTGCTGCTTCAATTTGGGCGCGATCGCTGTCGATAAACCAACTGACAGGGATCCCCTCACTTTGGAGGCGATCGACAATTTGAGCGTAGCGATCGCGATCGGCAAGCAAATTTAACCCTCCTTCCGTAGTAACTTCCTCTCGCCGTTCGGGAACAAGAGTGACATAATCAGGTTTAACCTCCAAAGCAATAGCCACCATTTCCGCCGTCGGTGCCATTTCCAAATTAAGATGAGTCCGCACAGTTTGTCGCAATAGACCCACATCGCGATCTTGAATATGTCGCCGATCTTCGCGCAAATGAACCGTAATCCCATCAGCCCCTGCTAATTCCGCCAAAACCGCAGCCGCAATGGGATCGGGCTCTACTGTGCGTCTAGCTTGTCGAATCGTTGCCGTATGGTCGATGTTAACACCGAGAGTAAGCATAATCAATTATCAATGAATAACTATCAACTATCAACTATCAACTATCTTTAGGTCTAGTCCTTCTCGGCGACTTTTTAAGTCGTAATAGAGTACACCCTTAAGAGTTTGCCAAAAAGGAATAAGTATTATATTACTTGCCAAACTAATCCCATAGATAACAACATAGCCGATCGCCATCGATACTGCTGAATTTGTTAAGGGTTGTATGACCAGAGAAAGCACCTGAATGAGAATAGCAACCGGAAGTGTAATTAAACAAGCAATGGTTAAAATGGCAACAATTCGCCAACCATTATCCTTCGTTAAAGACCAGCTTTGACCGAGAGTATCAGCAGGAGAAAGTTCTTCTATGGCAGTAGCTAAGGGAACTTCAGCAAGCATGAATAAACGTGCAAGCAACCAAAATACTCCGGTGAGCATTGCCAACACGATAATAATTGAAAATAGCCCCACAATCACTATTGAAGTACCTGAATTGCCTGCGATCCCTCCAAAAATGAGGCCAATAATAGTAATGGCAATACCACCAATGTAAAGCCCGATCGCGATGACAAATAATAGCAAACCTGTCCAGAAAAAGCGCCATAATCGAGGTAGAACAAGAGAACGAGCCGTTTTTACAGTTTCCGGACGATTGGCAAGTTCATAAAAGGTTAAGCGAGTAATAACAACGGAGTGGGCAAATGATTTTGTCCAGCAGTAAATTCCCGTTATTAGTAATGATAAAACCGATAGTGCGATAACAGAACTATTCATCGCACTGAAGGCAAAAGCAATACCAAGAGGAATTAAAAATAAAAACGGAATGACAGCCCACAACATTGCTCTTAAGGCAATTCCCACGTAAGTGCGAAAATGGGAGCGGTAGATAACAAAGGCAACTGAAACTACGTTACCGGCACTTAATGGCGCGATATTCTCCGGTCTGGGGGGGGCGAATATATCTCGATCCTCTGAATTTTGAGACATTTGTACAAA
>NZ_JAYGHV010000091.1:0-2280 GCF_034932145.1 Spirulina sp. 06S082
TTTATTATGATGCGGCTCATGCTATTATTCAAGCAATGCAAAATATCTTAGAGCAACAAAAAGATATACCTCAAAATGTTTTTACAGGACAAAATAGCAAACGCGATCGCGAGCTAATTCGTCAAGGATTAGCACAAATTAACTCTCCCGATACGGCAATTCAAGGGATTACCAGAAAATTTTACTTTGATGAAAAAGGAAATACTTCTGCACCTATTTTGATGGGGATTTTTAATCGCAGAAATTTTATTTCTGATTTTATTCAAATTTTTCCCATTGACAATCTTAATAATGTTTATCATCTAGAAAGACAATTAAATAATGGAGAAATATTTCAAGTTAATGGACAATATTTCCAAAAAACTAATATCATTTATACAGGTATTGATGTTAATGAAATTTATAATATTGACGAGAAGACTTCATCTTATTTGATCGATTTTTATCTTTGGTTTAAATATAGGGAAGTAAATATTAATCCCGAAAATATAGTATTTCTCAATTATGATACAAATCGATTAGATTCTGGAGAAACATTAACACTGAATGAACCGATAGAGGTTAACAAAAATGATGGAATTACTCATTCAGTTTTTCAACTGAAGGCTGATTTCTATGATAAGTTTGATTTTCATAATTATCCCTTCGATCGCCAAATCTTATCCGTCAAATTTCAACACAATAACTTAACGCGAAATCGAATTATTTATGTCCTAGATTTGGCTGGGATGCGCGATACAAAAAAGAATGAAATTCTGAAAAACTTTCAGGAAAATGATGTGTTTGGAACGATTACGGATTGGCACGTCCAAAATGTTGTTTTTTATCAAAATACTGATATCGATGAATCAACTTTAGGCTATGAGTATTTACTGGATACTAACTCACAGTTTGAATATTCTCAGTTTAATGTAGAGATAGAAATTGCGAGAGATATCCTAAGTTTTATCCTGAAAAATTTATTACCTTTATGGTTTTTTACTTTTGTAACATACTCTCTGATGTTTTTGCCTTTTGAGAATATTTCTGTTGAAGCGATCGGCGGTGTATTACTCGCAGTAGTTTTTTACCATCTCAGTTTATTGGACTCCCTACCCGATGGTGTTGGTTATGTTGTCGCCCTTGACTATGCTTTTTATTTGCTCTATTTTTTGATTGGCTTGCAATTATTCATGGTTATTTTAGGGAATAGTAGGAGATTTCAAGCAACAGGAGTTCAACAATTCCAACTCGTTCGATTTGGAAAAATTGCTTTCCCCATAATTTGGCTAATCGGTTGTTTTGTTTGGTATTCGATCTATGCTTAGATGAAGAAATATTCTCTCTAATCTTAGGTGCTAAATTGGCGATCGCCATAAATGCCCCGTGCTAGTTATTGCCAATCGCCTTGAATAGTAAACGCCGCCCATTTATAGGGAAACTCGCCATTTTTCCACATCTGCAACTGTGCTTCTCGCAAAGCGGCGATCGCATCTAAATCTTCCTGTAACATTTTCTTGTAATAATCGGTCATAAGGTTGGCCGTTGCAGCATCATTGACATTCCACAAACTCACCACCACCCGTTTTGCCCCCGCATACATAAAACCGCGAGTTAAACCCACCACACCTTCCCCGTTGACTTCCTCCCCGATGCCCGTCTGACAAGCACTGAGGACGACTAAATCGGCATTCAGATTAAGATTATAGATATCTTGCAGTCGCAGTAAACCATCTTGCGCGTCCCCTTTTTCATCATAAAGAGAGAAGACTAAGCCCGATCGAAGCGGATCGTCTTGAATGCAACCATGAGTCGAGAAATGCAGCATTCGATACTGGGACAGGCTACCATCAAGGGCTTGAGTGCGGTTGGCGGCAAAACCAAGGGCGAGAAATTCTTGGTCGTCAGGAACGAGTTTGAGGATATTTTCGGCCTCTATTTTCGTATTAGGAAGGCGATCGAAGGATTGACAGCCACTTCTTAGCAATGAGAGCATTTCATTTTGAGCATTTTCGGCAGAGGGAGGAGAATTGCCAGAAATACGAGGATCGCGGGGAGAAAAGATCGGATCCGCAAGCACAGCAATCTGTTTGGGGGCTGGGCTGCGTTTTTCCCATTGGCTGCGTTGGGCATCCAGACTGGAAGCAGAGGAAAGATTAATAATTTCGTGGTTTGCCAGTAGGGGCGCAATGCTTGCCATTGGTGTCAACTTAAGGGGAGAAAGCGAAAAACAAAAGGAATCGGAAAAAACCAATGAGAAAGAGAAAGAGAGGGTAAGATCGAGAAATCACCAGAGAAGAA
>NZ_JAYGHV010000092.1:0-2155 GCF_034932145.1 Spirulina sp. 06S082
CTGTTAATCGCATCAACTCTGTATCAAATGCACCCTCTCCAGCCACCATACGAGGATGGTACGTCATGGCTCGCAAAATCCGCTCTAAATCTAAGTTATTCCCAGAAGCTAACTTTGCATAAAGAGAGGCCATTTGTCCCATTTGCATCGAGTAAGTTGGCGCACCGCAGTCATCTCGCGCCCTAATAAATTCATCTGCGGGCATTCCTAATAATTCTCCAACTTTACCAATAATTAGCTTTTGAATGGGATGAGAACGATGGAGATAATTATCTAAGGGAAAATGACGTTGCTGAGAAACCGCCAACATTCCAGCGTGTTTTCCCGAACAATTGTGCTGGAGAGGGCTTTTTTTTCCTTTTGGAGTTGGACACTGTAGCGCATCCGCTTCAATATCGCAGTGCCAGAGAATATTAAAGACCTGTCGGGCGTGTTCTACGCTACCTTGATGGGAGCCGCACATGATGGCTAAGTCTTTATCATTAAGATTGTAGCGTTCCAATGTACCTGTTGAGGTAACGGCAAGAGCTTGAAAGGGTTTGAGGGCAGAACGAATAAAAGTATTGGTTTCTACGCTTCCTGCGAGGGAAAGTATTCGCCCGCGATCGTCGCTGACAATTGCTGTAACATGATGGATAGATTCAACAATTCCTTCCCTTAAGAGTTGAACTTCTAGTTCTGGCGCGTGATTTCGCATTCCTCGAGTCATAAGATTTTCTTTAAACAGATTTTTTTTAAACAACGATCCACGTTACACTACCAAGCGCTATAAAAGCTGCTAAAACCGCGAAGGTCTTCTTGAGGCGATCGAGAACTGGCTTAACTTGATAAGTTACAATGAGCCTTTCCCGCAGCAGAACATCTTGGGGTTTTTGCCATATTTGCCCGTCATACCACCCCGATTCTTCATACGTTACAGTTTCTCGGTAAAGGCGATCGCAAATATAAGACCAACCAAAATAAAGATGTGTTAACAGCAAAACAACAAAAAGCAAAGCACCTCCGGCCGCAGCGAGGGTAAAATTGAGAGGGGATTTAGCAGGAGGGAAACTGGTAGCGGCGATCGGTCCTGAAACCAGCCATCCCAGTCCCCACACCCACATCAGCTTGCGCGTATATTTAAAAGGGCTTTGTACGGCCCAGTTAAACAACCACGATTCTTTTAACTGTTCGTATTCATTAAGAGGTTGTTGCTCTATAGGAACGGGACAAGAAGAAAGAGAAGGATGGGCATTATTCATTTATTCCCCTGCTGCGCGATCGAATTGATAATCAATGCGTTCAGCATGACCCCAAAACGCTTCTAAGTTATAGTATTCCCGCTCTTCTGGCAGCAAAATATGGGCGATCGCGTCGCCATAGTCAAGAACAATCCAACTTCCCTCAGCTTTCCCCTCAATGCGATGGGGAAGGCATTCCAGTTGTTCCTCAACAGCATCTTCAATCGCATTACAAATAGCACGGACTTGGGTTCGGGAAAAGCCAGTAGCGATAATGAAATAATCCGCAAGGTAACAAACTCCCGTCACGTTGAGCAAGAGAATATCTCCCGCTTGGCGATCGTCTGCCGCTTCCACAATCATGCGGGCGATGGCGAAACTAGAATCTTCAGGAGGAGTAGATACAACCGAAAGAGGGGATAACGTATTGATGCTGGCGTTTTGTTGTGTCATAGAGAAATTAATTAATTTTGTCTTATATATATTGCCAAAGGCCATGGCATTGACGCTTATCCTCGGATCGTAACGTAATTGTTTCTATCTGGGTAAGAGACAGAATTTTTCTTAATGTGTAGTAGAAAATGCCTGTAGAAACCAGAACATAGAAACTAGAAAGGCAAAAACAGGAAAATTCCAAAAAGAATTTCCTGTTTTTTTAAACCCGAAAGAGTTGATATGAGGGGGATGCGGGAAAAAAGAGGAGTAGAGAGAAAAATATTTTCGCAAAAAGGGTTGACAGGTAGAGAAAAAGTAGCTACCTTAGTAAATGCGCGGTTGAGAGAGCAACCGGAAACGGGGTTCTCAAAAACAGCGCGCCGAACCAAGAAAAAAGAATAAGTTTGAAAGTATAATACACATCCTCGTCAAAAAAGAAAAGAGTAAAAGGAAATAATTTCCACAAAATGGAGAGTTTGATCCTGGCTCAGGATGAACGC
>NZ_JAYGHV010000093.1:0-2100 GCF_034932145.1 Spirulina sp. 06S082
TTGATTTTCCTGTCCCACAATGGACCCTATGGGTTAGGCGATCGCCCAGAA
This sequence comes from Spirulina sp. 06S082, assembly GCF_034932145.1. NCBI lineage: Bacteria > Bacillati > Cyanobacteriota > Cyanophyceae > Spirulinales > Spirulinaceae > Spirulina > Spirulina sp. 06S082. The sequence goes on from NZ_JAYGHV010000093.1 coordinate 52, forward strand.
GATATTTGCGGCCGGGACTGGGAACCATTAGGAGGCGATCGCGGAGACTTGGATTTAACGGAGGCGATCGCCAAAACTCGCCACTTCAACAAAAAAATTCCCCTTGTCACCTTTGGTCATATGCACCAAAGTCTACGCCATACCCAACGCCAACAGCGCCAGATGCTACAAATTCAAGGAAGTACATTTTATCTGAATGCCGCACAAGTTCCCCGCATTATTAACCGTAAAGGCGACATTCGACGCAATTTTTCGATTGTGGTTTTGCAAGATGGCGAAGTGAAAACAATTTCTTTGGTTTGGGTGGGTCAAGATTATCAAATTATTTCTCAAGACATCTTTTTCTCGTAGGTAAAATGGGTATCTTATCGGCGATCGCGTTTTCAAAATATCTGCGTGAGAGGCGATCGCGGAACTGGGAGAATATACAATAGAGAGCAAGTTCATACTTTTTGGCCTGGTTGTGGGGGTATTGGGTGTGGACGCTCTCTTCTCTCGCGTCGAGACTTGTAAAATGTAATATATAAGGAACCTACAAGAAAGTGTAAAGAATTGCGAAGAGGTCATTTTTCACGAACCCTTGCGGGTTCTGGCTTTCCGATACCGGGTACGGGGGGAGAGGAAGGGCGATCGCGATTGTCAGAATAATTTTGTAGTACATCTCCCGTCATTTGCGACAAGATTTTTTCTAATACGTTAGGGTTGTAGCAATTCGCCAACATAAATTTTTCCGCAACCCTAAAAGAATCCTTGCAACCTTGCTGCATAGTCGTGCATTTTGATTAAGGGAAATTCAGAAAAATAAATCAGTAATGAGATTGTTCTTCTTATTACCGATCCGTCAGGGATTGAATAGAAGTTAAGGAAATAAATCGGTAATTAAATTGTCTTTCTTATCTCGATCCGCCAGGGATTGAAAATCCCCGTCTCATACAAAAAATCCATTGAAATGGATTGGGGAGTGTTGCGATCGCGCTAATATTAGCAAATTTAATCTTTAGCTTTCATCAGACGATCGCGCCGTATCCAATTATCTTATTCGCGATCGATTTCTTTAAGTTCGGCAAATTCTTTGATTTCAATTTCTCGATCTGGAAATCGCATAATGATGCTTAATTCTCCCCCGATTGACGCGATCGCTTTACGCAAATTAGCAATATAGATTTCTGTCTCTTCTTCTAATTGAGAAATATCCGAGAGAGAACAATTTAATTGTCGAGCTATTTGAGCTTGATAAGTTGACCAAAACTGAGAAGATTCAAGTTGTGCGAGTTCTACTTTAAGTTGTTCGGTTTTCGCTACAATTTTAGCTTTCCGACTTTCAGAAAAATGAGCAGTAAGCTCTCGAAAATTGTGATGTCCCGTCATATCAACCCCTCTTGCTTAAGTTCCAATAGATATTCATCATACAAGCGGTCTGCGATCGCGACATAAGTTTTATAAAAGCGATCGTCCCCAGTTTTGTCACCTCCAATTAACAAAATAGCAGTTCGTCTCGGATCGAACGCATAAAATATTCGGATGGGATTTCCTCTGCTTTGAATTCGCAATTCTCTCAGATGAGAATGTTTTGAGCTTTTAATGTTTGAAGAATAGGGAAACGGTAATCGTGTTCCTTTTTCTTCTAACAGTTTAACCATACTGGCAATATCATCTTGCTGCTCTGGAGGTAAAATGTACCACCAATGAGCAAATTCATCAGTATATTCAATGTCCCAAGTCACGATTTTTGGAGAAAATATTAGAGATAGGGAAACCTAATTATAAACTATTCTGACAATAGGAATTATTTGGCAACCGCGATCGCGTTTTTTTTGTATATTCATCCAATGTTAGGTAATCCCCCACCTCATAAGTCTGTTTTGCGGCTTCAATTTCTGCTTGAATTTCGAGATTGTCTTCTTGAACGCTCCCCAACCAAATCAAAGATTATGGTTGGGGATTCTTTCAGCTACGAGAGACCTCGTAGCGTTCCCAGAACAACTGGCGTTCTCAGCGTGCAGTCGGAACTTTTGCCAACATACACTCTGGAAAAGTTTTTGTCACCTA
>NZ_JAYGHV010000094.1:0-1938 GCF_034932145.1 Spirulina sp. 06S082
CAGGACGACTTTGAGTTGCAGTAGGAATGGCGGGGGGGTTCAGGGTGGCGGTTCTTCCTGGTCTTGCTTCTTGTAGGGGGCGTTCTCTGGCAACCGTTCCCACCTCCCCTTGTAATGTGGTGGGAACCGAAGTCGGTTGCGGGTCTATCACAGACCAGCGATCGGGATTTTCCGTTTCTGTGGGCAGTTCTTCTAAATAACTTTGTACCTGTTCGTCGGCAAAATAGTCTTTTAAAGAGGCTCGCAAGTCAACTAAATCGCGAAAATGGGGAAAAACTTCCGTTTGCATCCAGCGTTCCCCATAAAGGCATAAACCTGGCAGTAAATCTGGCGATCCTTGGGAATGTTCGCGAATAAAGGCAAGGGGTTCGTATTCTTGGCTTAACTCTAAAGCATGACTGGCTTCGTCGGTTTGACCGAGTAACAGGGCGCAAACGGCTTGTTCTAAATGGACATCCTGCCGCCGTCCCAAGGCTTGTAACATCTCTTTGGCTCGGGTAATCAAATAGGGTTGGAACTGGGCAAAACCTCGCGCGACGAGGGCGTAGACGGCTAAATAGGTGGCAACGGCGGAAGGTCGCCTGGCTTCGAGTTCAAAAATTTCTTGTTGTTCGGCGGCGGTTAAATAGCCGCGAATTTGCTGGATAAAGCGTAAAAAGTCATCAATACTCAACCCAGAGCGATCGTCGCCATTGCCATCGATGCCGCCGCGTTCTTGGAGCATTTCTTGTAGGAGTTGAATGCCTTTAATGCGATCGCTGACGGCTTGTTCGTCTTGAGAAAGGAGTTCTAAAACGCGATAGGGGCGAAGTTTGTAGAGGTCTGCCTGAATTTCGCCGCGAATATTGGCAAATAAGCCCTCTCGCAGCAGTAAATCCTGTCCCACTTGTCCGGAGATAGCGGCGCGTTCTGACTGCCCTTGCTGCCACTGTTCTCGCCCTAATTCCAAACAAGCGAGGGCGATGGTTAAGACAATATCAGCGCGAACCAGTTCAGATTCGATCAGTCGTTCTTGTTCTGGGGTCAAATTTTGGCGATCGATTAATGGGGTCCCCAAACTGATGACCTGTTCGTATTCCCCCAGTTCTTGGAGAATTAAAAGTGCGCCAATAAACTGTTCGTTGTTAATTTCCAGCCATGCTGTCGGGGCGTTTCTGTCCCCTTCCCAAGCTAAATCTTGGGATAGGGGTTGGCTTTCGAGGGGGTGAGTTCTGGCCAGAAAGCCAGCATCGTATTCCGATCGCTGTTCGGCATCGGATAAAATCGAATAGGCTTCGTCAAGTAGCTGTTTGCGGGCATTAATAGCAATATCGCTGTACTCGCGACGCGGCAATTGCAAAGCGCGATCGTGGTAGGCTTGACCGAGTTGGGGGGCGGTGGCCTGAATGGATACCCCTAAAATCCTATAGTAGTCGAGCGGAATTCGCACGGTTGGCTCCCCAAAACAAAGCGACTTATCTATATTAATATCATTGATGCTCAAGACGACCCTACATTACTAAACGAATGTTCGATCGCCAAAAATTCCAAGAAATATGCGATCGCATCCCTCAAGGCGCGATCGCCTTACACCATCACGAGATTTTAGAATCCACAAATACAACAGCTTGGGAATTGTTAAAAAATGGTGCATCTTCTCCCCTGGTGGTTATTGCCGATCGCCAAACTGCCGGACAAGGACAATGGGGACGGCAATGGCAAAGCGATCGCGGTGGCTTATATTTATCTCTAGGCATGGTGATTGAAAGCGCGATCGGCATTCATCTGACATTTTCGAGCGGTTGGGGTATTGCGACAGCACTGCGTCACGAGGGCATTCCCGTGCAACTCAAATGGCCAAATGACTTAATTTTAGAGGGCAAAAAACTCGGCGGCATTAAAACAGTCATCAAGGGGCAGGGATATGTTTCTCCACTCCCACCCCCCCCCACTCCCCCC
>NZ_JAYGHV010000095.1:0-1910 GCF_034932145.1 Spirulina sp. 06S082
CCAAAATATAGTCAGATATAAACAAGACATGGATTCTATTTCAAAAATCCCCTTCATTTTGGCTTCGAGAGATTGATTCTCCTTGGGTGAACTACGCACCTCTCTATCCCATAGCCCCTAAAGGCATTTGGGAATGCTTTTCTTAAGATATTATAAGAGCCTAAGATATCCGCTTGGCACAAGAATCCTGTCTGAGTCCGGTAAAGACCCCTTTTGATTCTTTTTCCCGTAAACTTCGGGATTTCTACAGTTTCTCCATAAACGGGAAGCGGGTCTAAATTGAAAAAGTTCGACTGGCTCGTGTAACTTTCTTCAGTCATCACCACTTTAATCCCCACTAATTGACACTTATAGGTCAACATGGCAATCAGACGGTTGAAAGGAATTGCGACAAACTTTTGGTTGTTCGCTTTCCCCATTTTGGTCTTTTGTTTCCAACCCTCATTTTTGCCAATGACTAAAGTAGTAATGTTTTTCTCAAGGAGTAGATTGACCAGATAACGACTGGCTCGATGAAGATAGTTCTCCACTTTTTGATTTCGACATCGAGTTAGGCGTTTTATGCTCTTGGATGTTTGCCGATTTCCTTTAAGGTGAGATTGAAGAAAGGCTTTCCGTTTATTGTAGAATTGATTCAGGCTTTTTAAGGGTCTGCCATTGATCAACAGAGGAATAAAGTCCGGTTGATTAGAAGTTACAGCCATTAAAACGTCTACACCTAAATCAATACTCGCTATCCATTCATTGGGGTTTAATGTTTGTTCTATTTCTTCATAAATGACCTCAATGATATAACAATCACATCGAGGAACGATTCTTACCTCCACTACTTTTTTGGCGACGGGACTGGCAAACTCTATCTGAGTTTTTGAGAGTTTGATCTTTCCTTCTTTTAATGCTACTTTACTCAGAGCTTGTTGGGTATAAACCAATAAGTGACGACCTTTCTGGGTGTTTTTATATTTCGGGATTTTTGGTTTTCCTAAAAATTTACCCGGGTCAATTTTGTAGGCTTGATTAGCAGCAAAAAAGGATTGCCAGTTTTGGTCTAATCCTCGTAACACCTGTTGAGAGACTTTAGCGGGTAAAGAGCGATATTGTTCTGTTTTCTGCATTAATTTATCCATGGGGTTATAGTGCAAATAACCATGACCATAGATAAAGTTTTGACGGATTAGATAATTAGCCGCATTGTAGAGGTTTTTGGCATACCATGATAACTCATCTATCTCATTCCAAAACTGATGACCTCTTTTAATTATATGTCTTTCGGCTAATTTCACGAGCGCTCCTTTAATTCGGCAATGATTTTTTCGGTTTTCCGTTTCGAGCGTCTTAATCCATAAAGACGAGAACAAAATGAGGTAATGATGGCAATTAAATCTTCCATCAATTCATCTTGTTTGTCCTCACTATGATTGACAATCTCAACGGTTTTTCCCATCTCTTTTAACAGGAGTTCAAGGTAATTTGTCCCAAACCTCGCCAAACGGTCTTTATGCTCCACTACCAATATATCGTAATGGGAATCGGTTAACACCTTAGCCAATTTTGGACGATTATCATTTAAACCACTGCCAATTTCTTTGACGACTTTATAAATTTGATAGCCTCTGGCAATAGCATAATCTTTTAACCGTTCCGCTTGTCGTTCAAGGTTATCTTTATTTTCTGCACTAGAGACTCTGGCATAAATACAGGCAATTCTCTCGGTTTTCTTCTTTCTTTCTTCGGTAATGATAATTGTTCCCGAAGGCAGTTGATAGCCCGTTAAATGACCTTTTTGCCACCATCTCCATGCCGTTTGATAACTCACCCCGGCTTTTTTGGCATAGTCTGAGAGTTTCATGGCTATATCTTACCATGAATGACTATACTTGACTATATATTAAGTTAAACTTTACAATACT
>NZ_JAYGHV010000096.1:0-1897 GCF_034932145.1 Spirulina sp. 06S082
CGAGCAAAATGAGATAATATCGGGAGGAGTTTTCAAAGACAAAACCGATTGAATTTCCCTTTGTAAACGTTCAATTTGTTGTTCAAGGAGAAAATCATCAGCCCCTCGCATATCGACCCGATTAAGCACAAAAATCATTGAATCCGTGCTACCATTTAAAGCCGTCACAACCTCTTTCAATTCTTCTAATAACCGTTCTCTTTTTTCCTCATCAACCTGTCCATAATCCAAAGCTACCAAACTACAAGACTTTCTCACTTGAGGTTGAATTACTTGGAGATTGGCACGATCTTGAACGGATTTTAGACCCGGTAAATCGATGATTTCAATATCAATTCCTGCGGGAAGATCGAGTAAAGCGCGATCTCCAGCAGGTAAAAGCGCACCATAGTTTGTAATTTGGGGTGCAAGACAATTTGTTTCTTTTTTGCGAATTTCGTGATAGGACAACATTACATTCTGAATGCGATTGTAAAGCTCGTCGTCACTTAATCCAGACCATTCCCCCGTTTCCCAATAGTTATTTTCTGTTTCCTCAATGACCAATCGAGAACCATCTGAAACCCGCAACCGCAAAATTCCCCCACTCATCTCAGTATTCAGGATCGGTGCAATTCTCCGACCGATCAGCGCATTCACAATTGTAGATTTTCCCGAGGAAGTCGTCCCTAGTGTTGCGATAGACAAGGTAGGATTCTCCAGCCTTTCCCTTGCTTCCTCATAGGCGCTTCGGAATGCCTCTACTTGTGCTTTTAACTCTGGATCGTCAAAAACCTCTGGATGAGCATTGGCTAAATCTGCTGTTCCATTCCCCAACTCATTCAAGAGTTGCCGAACCGAGTTGAGTATTTCAGTGACATTAGGTGGAGTCATACTGTTGAGAAGTGCGATCGCCTTTGCTAGATTAAAGGAATATACATTATTAATGCTTCTGGAACACTATAACATAAAGTTAAGTTGTTCAGTTGAATAATATTCCAGCCTTTGATAATACTAACCCAGAGAAGGAAGTAAAATCCTCCCAGATGATTGAAGTGGTCGGGGATTCTCTGCCCGAACTTGTACAAATCCTGAGAATTACGTTAAATTTAATTAAGATAGCTTGGCAATTGCAGCACTCGTTCGGTAATACAAGAACCTTTGTAAAAAAATGCGATCGCGGCCACTCAAATATCTCTCTGCGATCGCCACCTGTCATTTTCTCGTAATTCCCAGTGCTGCAATTGACCGCAAACCCGATAAACAAGACACTATAGAATATGAAACTTTCTTGGAGAGTCCTACTACTCTGGACGCTACCCGCCCTCGTCATCGGCTTTTTCCTCTGGCAAGGGACATTTTCCTCCGCTAATGCCTTCGGTAATAATACCGCCAGCACCCGCATGACCTACGGACGCTTTTTGGAATATCTCAGCGCCCATCGCGTCACGGCTGTTGACCTCTATGAAGGCGGACGCACGGCGATCGTACAGGCTACTGACCCTCAACTCAGCGATCGCGAACAACTCCTACGAGTAGATCTACCCATACGCGCCCCGGAATTAATGGCACAACTGCGGGCAGAAGGCATTCCTTTCGCCTCCCATCCCATCCAAAATAACGGCGCAATTTGGGGACTGTTGGGCAATTTAATCTTCCCGATTTTATTAATTGGTTCTCTCTTCTTCCTCTTCCGTCGTTCCAATAATATGCCAGGGGGACCCGGACAAGCCATGAATTTTGGTAAGTCCCGCGCCCGCTTTCAAATGGAAGCAAAAACTGGCATCATGTTTGATGATGTGGCTGGAGTTGACGAAGCTAAAGAAGAATTAGAAGAAGTCGTTACTTTTCTCAAACAACCCGAACGCTTTACCGCCGTGGGTGCAAAAATTCCGAAAGGCGTACTATTGGTGGGACC
>NZ_JAYGHV010000097.1:0-1821 GCF_034932145.1 Spirulina sp. 06S082
TGGGGGATGTTGGTTGTAACAATTGGGGTTGCGGGTCAGAATTTAGAGCGAATGTTTGCTAAGAAACCAAAAGCTATGAAAGAGAAAGGTAAATAAAGTCACAATGCTGAGAATGTTTACTTTACACTAAAAAAAAACGGGCTTTCGAGGGGTAAAAAAAGGTTGATGGACGATTCTGATTTTGCGGAAACATTACATTGGACTGCTGAAGCGACGGCTAAGTTCAAAAATATTCCTTTTTTCGTTCGTACCCAGGCTCGTCAGCGCATTGAGGAGTTAGCAAGGGAGGTTGAGTCGGATACGGTGACTGTGGAGATTGTGGAACAAGCGAGGGATGAATTTGGACAATAATTATCCCTTTCGGATTTGAGAAAGTGGCGATCGCCTTTTACTCATTTGTTATTTGAGGAGGCGATCGCTTCTCCTCTGATTTTGCCAATAAATAATTAATAATTATCCTCCAATTTGGGACATGGTTCTAGTATACATTCCCTGTTCTGTACCGGAGTCGCGCTGTTTGAAGTTTATTTCGGGTTTTAAAGATAATAACTCTCTAACTTGTTCTCTTAATTGACGAGGTGAAATTCCCTCTCTCAAACCTGTTTTTAAGTCAATTTGTCCGGTTTCATTTAACAAACAAGGACGCAACCAACCATCAGCAGAAAGACGCATTCGGTTGCAGCGATCGCAGAAACATTCGGACATCTGAGAAATAAATCCTAATGTGCCTTTTGCACCGGGTATTTTAAACACATCAGCAGGTCCATTGCCTTGAATTTCTGCGCTTTCTAATCCCCATTTTTCGCGAATATTTTGTCGCAATTCTTCTGAAGGAATCCAAGCGCGATCGCCAAACAATTCCGCATTACCAATTGGCATAAATTCAATAAATCTGACGTGCCAATGGCGATCGCGGGTTAAGGCAGCTAGATCGGCAACTTCGCGATCGTTGACTCCTGGTATAACGACAACGTTCAATTTTAAGGGGTCAAACCCAACACGATATGCTTCCTGTATGCCTTCCCAGGTCTTCTGCCAGCGACTTTTCCCTCTATTGCCGATGATTTTGTCAAAAGTATCGCGATCGAGGGAGTCTAGGCTAATATTGATGCGCCGCAAGCCAGCATCATATAAATCCTGTGCCATTTTCGCGAGATAAAAAGCATTGGTGGTCATTGCAAGGTCTTCTGTTTCTGGGAGTGCAGTAATATCTCGCACCAGATCGACAATTTCCGGACGTAAAAGGGGTTCCCCCCCCGTAAGGCGAAACTTGGTAAAGCCGAGGGGAATAAACACCTCTCGCAGCAAAATGAGAATTTCCTCGCGAGTTAGCCATTCTTGACGCAAGAGGTATTCCAGTTCGCTTCCTTCTGGCATACAGTACTGACAGCGAAAGTTACAGCGATCGATGAGACTGATGCGAAGATAGTCAATTGAGTTCATGCGGGTTCTAACTGGGAATATTTTTCTCTCGCCTCTTGAGTTTAACAACTTTTTTGTTGTTAATGAAGGCGCGATCGCCTCCAACCCATGAGCAAATTATCCCGATCTACTCAAATAAGCTCAATACAGCCCTAGACATATTCTCGTAAATTGTGTATTATGTTTGTAGTGTTGTTTTTACAAATAATTACCCATTCATAATTGATAATTGAAACAATGCCCTACGAACAACTGAATTTATCCGTTCCCAAACCCATTCTTTCTTGGGCGAATCACGATCTTGCACCGAAAGAAACGCAAATGGCAAAAAATGTCGCCTCTTTACCTTTTGTTTTTAAGCACGTCGCTTTAATGCCAGATGTGCATCTCGGAAAAGGT
>NZ_JAYGHV010000098.1:0-1775 GCF_034932145.1 Spirulina sp. 06S082
AGGGGAATTGCCCCCGAGGAGATGCAGTTACTGTTTGAACCCTTCGTTCAAACCGAAGCGGGTAGACAATCTCAAGAAGGAACAGGACTAGGCTTGCCCCTCAGCCGTCAATTTGTCAAACTTATGGGAGGGGAGATCGATGTGCGAAGTACCCTGGGAGAAGGTAGCACTTTTTTCTTCAATATTAAGATCGAGATTGTCGATCCTGTTTCTATGCAAAACGATCGCCGCGATCGCCGGATTATTGGATTAGCACCGGATCAGCCTGTTTATCGCATTCTCATTACCGACGATCGCTGGGAAAGCCGTCAACTTCTCCTGAATCTTCTTGCGCCTTTAGGATTTGAACTGCGAGAGGCGATTAATGGGGTCGAAGCGATCGCCCAATGGCAAGCATGGAAGCCCCATCTCATTTTTATGGATATGCGAATGCCGGTCATGGACGGTTATGAAGCAACCCAGCAGATTAAATCCTATCTGGAAGGCCAAGCGACCGCCATTATTGCTCTAACCGCCAGCGCCTTCGATCGCGATCGCGCCGTCACCCTTGCCGCCGGATGCAATGATTTTATTTGTAAACCCTTTAAAACAGAAGAACTATTTGCGAAAATGGCAACTCACTTGGGAGTGCGTTATCTTTATGAAAAACCCTTGAATATCTCTCCCCCAAAATCGGTCAAAAAACAAAAGAATTTTTCTCTAACGCCAGATAAGTTAGTTTCCCTGCCCTCGGAATGGTTGCAGCAATTGTACCGGGCTGCGGAAGTTGCCGATGATGAAGAGATTTTTCTCCTCATTGCTAAACTTCCCGAGACTCATACTACGATCGGTGAGAGTCTGGCCGAACTGGCTCAACATTTTCGTTGCGATCGCATTATCGAACTTCTTGATGCTATTGAATTTTAGGTAAATGAAAGGCAATATTCTCATCGTTGACGATACCCCCGAAAATCTACAAGTTTTATCGGCTACTTTATATCGAGAAGGATATAAAGTACGCGGTGTTGTCAACGGTTTTATGGCACTTAAAGTTGCAAAATTAGGCGCAATCGATCTGATTTTATTGGATATTAAAATGCCCGATATGGACGGTTATGAGGTGTGCGAAAAATTGAAAGTGAATGAGATAACCGCAGAAATTCCTGTTATTTTTATTAGTGCTTTAGATGCGACCTTAGATAAAGTTCGTGCCTTTCAAGTGGGTGGAGTTGATTATATTACTAAACCTTTTCAAATTCCCGAAGTTTTAGCGAGGGTTGAAAATCAACTCACTATCCGAAATTTACAGCAGGAATTACAACAACAAAATCAACAACTCCAACAAGAAATTGGAGAACGGAAAAAAGCCGAACTTGCCGCAGAACACGCCCTACGTGCCAAAAGTGAATTTTTGACCAATATGAGCCACGAACTTCGCACTCCTCTCAATGTTATTTTAGGCTTTACGCAAGTTATGAACCGAGATAGTGCGATCGCAGATGAACAAAGAGAAAACTTAACTATTATTAATCAGAGTGGAGAACATTTGTTAGAATTAATTAACGATATTTTGGATTTATCAAAAATAGAATCTGGGGTGATTATTTTTGAGGAAAATGACTTCGATCTCTATCAATTACTGGATAATTTAGAAGCGATGTTTTTACTGGCAGCAGAACGCAAAGGCATTCGCCTCAACTTTGCGATCGCCCCAAATGTTCCTCCGTATATTAGGACTGACGAAAAGAAACTTCGCAGTTGTTTAATTAATCTCCTCAATAATGCGATTAAATTTA
>NZ_JAYGHV010000099.1:0-1713 GCF_034932145.1 Spirulina sp. 06S082
GCAGTATTATTGTCTTAGGGATTTTAGTATTTATTTTACTCGGAATTTGGAAAACGATGATAATGATGCCGGGGAAAAGCTATCGAGGTGAATTACCACCTTTAACAGCTTATGAAGAACAATTAAAAATCGATCTGCAACAAAATTTAGAACAATTATCGGGAGACATTGGCGAGCATAATTATTACTTATACGATAATTTACAAGCCGCCGAAAAGTTCCTCGTTTCTTCTTTAGAATCTTCTGGCTATAAAGTCAATTTACACGGATATAATACCCAAGATATTAGCGATCGGCATTTTAATAATATTGAAGTAGAGATACCAGGAACAGATAAAGCCGATGAAATTATTGTAATTGGGGCGCACTATGATTCTGTTCTGGGCAGTCCGGGGGCCAATGATAATGGGTCTGGTGCCGTGGCAATTCTAGCATTAGCCCAAGCATTTTCGGAACAAAAGCAGACACTTTCTCGTACTTTGCGACTGGTAGAGTTTGTGAATGAAGAACCCCCATTTTTTTGGACAGACGATATGGGCAGTTTAGTTTATGCACGAAAATGCCGCGATCGCAAGGAAAATATCGTCGGGATGCTCAGTTTAGAAACAATGGGCTATTATTCCGAAAAACCAGGCAGTCAGCAATATCCCCTCGGCTTATTAAATTTAGTTTATCCCATTACGGGGAATTTTATTGCTTTTATTGGTAATATGTCATCGAGTCAGTTAGTCAAACAAGTAATTCGTTCATTTCGCACTCAGACCCAATTTCCCTCAGAAGGCGCAACACTTCCTGACAGTATCTCCGGGGTTGGCTGGTCGGATCATTGGTCGTTTTGGCAAGTGGGTTATCCAGCCTTAATGGTGACAGATACAGCACCTTTTCGTTACCCTTATTACCATAGTTCAGAAGACACACCGGATAAGGTAAATTACGAATATTTGGCACGAGTTGTGGCAGGATTAGAGAGAGTTATTCTCGAATTAGCATCTTAAATCTGAGATTAAATCGGAGGATATTCCCTCCTATAGCAAATCCATTTGATTCGTAAAAAAGGTAGGGGTTTGGTCACCAAACCCCTACCTGACTTTAATTTAATAGAGTCTTCAAGCCCAAGCGTTCAAAATAGGTATTATCAAAGCAATTGTAATCAGACAAAAGTTCTTCTCCTTCTTGGATATCGCGCGCCGCTATATCCTCTCTTGGAGTGGAAAGGATGTTAGGATCATTGGATGAGTGATTAATAAATCGCTGATCATCAAAGCAGAGAATGTATTTTTGCAAATCTTGGTCATAGTAAGCATACTTAAGAATTTGCTCTCTAGCAGGCAGAGACATTCCCTCAATCTCATGAGTGCTGTAGGCGATATCAAAATCAGGATGATAGCGCCATGTAACTGTTCCTTTAGGAATGAATTGTGCTGCAAAAAGTCCAATTCCGTGAATATTACTAGATCCTAGAGTAGTATAAATAAGTAACATAATAATTTTTTTTTGTCTTGTCTTGAATTTACATTCTGAAAGTAACAGGAACTACAGGCCAATGTCAATAACAGAATAGTGCAAATTTACGATTTTGCGATCGCAAACCTAAAACCAGAGAGTGAGGGTTAGCCATTGATTTTAATCAATGGACATCGAACGCAACGGGTTTTAACCCGTCTTGTGTTACAATACTTCCATGTAAGTCCACAGCTATTTTTTAGCCAAGGG
>NZ_JAYGHV010000100.1:0-1601 GCF_034932145.1 Spirulina sp. 06S082
CAGAGGGACTTCCAGATTCTCCCCCCTTAAAAAGCAGGGGGACTTCCAGATTCTCCCCCCTTAAAAAGCAGGGGGACTTCCAGATTCTCCCCCCTTAAAAAGCAGAGGGGCTTCCAGATTCTCCCCCCTTAAAAAGCAGAGGGGCTTCCAGATTCTCCCCCCTTAAAAAGCAGAGGGGCTTCCAGATTCTCCCCCCTTATTAAGGGGGGCTGGGGGGGATCAAATTGATAACTAGCAAGTTGAGTTAACTTATCCCGAATTCACGTTAATTATGTTAATTATTTTGCCACTGCTTTTTTCTTTTGTTTTTCTTTTTGCTTGGCAAGTTTCTCGGCTCGTTTGGCGGCTTTTTTCGCTTCTTCAAGACGATGGAGTTCTTTTTCTTTTTCTTCCTCAATTTTGTCTAAATAATAGTGATAATCACCATTATAAATCACTAATTCTCCTTCGCGAATCTCAACTATTTTGGTTGCAGCCTTAGAAATAAAATAGCGATCGTGGGAGACAATAATTACTGTTCCATCATATTTTTGTAAGGCTTCTTCCAGCATTTCTTTGGCGGGAATATCGAGATGATTGGTCGGCTCATCTAAAATGAGTAAGTTGGCCGGACGCAATAACATTTTGGCTAAGGCTAAACGTGCTTTTTCTCCTCCACTCAGGGCTTCAATTTTTTTGAAAACTGTATCGCCACTAAACAAAAAACTACCTAATAGGGTGCGAACTTCTTCATTTTTCCAACTGGGAACTTCATCATGAATGGTTTCCATGACGGTTTTATGTAGCTCTAAAACTTCTGCTTGATTTTGCTCAAAATACCCAGGAATCACATTATGATCGCCGAGTTTAATTATACCATCTTCTGGCTTTTCCATGCCCATCATCATACGGAGGAGGGTGGATTTGCCCGAACCATTTGGACCGAGAAAGGCAATGCGATCGCCGCGTTCGATTAATAAGTTTGCGCCCAAAAAGAGCAATTTATCGTCGTAAGTATGGGATAAATCTTGAATTTTTACGACTTCTCTGCCGCTACGAGGTGCGGGAGGAAATTGGAATCTTAGGGTTTTTAAGTGTGAGTCTGGGGCTGCAATTCGCTCGATTTTATTGAGTTGTTTCTCGCGGCTTTTCGCTTGGGTACTGCGGGTGGCACTGGCACGAAAACGCTCGACAAAAACCTGCTGTTTTTCGATTTCTTTGGTTTGGCGTTCGTAGGTTGCTTGTTGGGCGAGACGACTTTCTTCTTTTTGTTGTAAATAGGTGGAATAATTACCGAGATAAGTAGTGGAAACTCCCCGTTCGGTTTCTACAATTTGCGTGCAGAGTCGGTCTAAAAATTCGCGATCGTGGGAGATAATCACCATCGGGGTTTTTAGTCCTTTGAGATAGATTTCTAACCATTCAATTGTTTCTAAATCTAAATGATTGGTCGGTTCGTCAAGAAGTAATAAATCGGGCTTTTGCAGGAGAATTTTACCCAAACTCATTCGCATTTGCCAACCTCCACTAAAGGCGCTGACGAGGCGATCGCCGTCTTCTTGTCCAAATCCCATTTCTGGTAAAATCTTATCAATTTGTGCTTCTAAACCGTACCCATCTAG
>NZ_JAYGHV010000101.1:0-1534 GCF_034932145.1 Spirulina sp. 06S082
TGTCCGGCGATGCCCATTCCGCGGTGGTGACTTTCTCAAGCCACATCCGCTGGGTGCTGCGCAACATGCGATCGGTGGCACCCAGCGAACAGTAACGGCACGCACCACTGCGAGCCGCCTCCCCCTTCAGCCACTCGGCATGCTTGCGCAGACAGTCTCAGTACACCACCACACTGCGGATCGTTCGGAACCGGGTTCGCCATTTCGCGATCGCAGCGTTGCGCCGGTGCGCGGATTTCATTAATGTAACCTTGCAGTATCGCGTTGCCGTAGGGCCGTGGACCTATGGTGATCTTGAGAATTCTCAGCACGTTCGATCATTTGCCACTGAGCTTGCATATTATCCGGTTGGAAGGGAGAGATATGGCCAAGCAGGCGCAATCCGTTAATACCAGCGCTGATGCGCTTGAATTCGCTAGCGGAACTGGCGTTTACGAATGGCACGCCGGCGAGGACAGGCTGGTCTGGTCGCCGGGACTTCAGCGAATCTACGGCCTGCCCAAAACGCCTGTGAGCGAGGGCGGCTTTATCCGGCACGTGCACCCGGACGATCGGATTCGGGTCGAGGCCGAAACAGCAGGCTTTCTGGGAACCAGGGCGGATACCTACAGCCACGAGTTTCGCATTGTCAGGCCGGACGGGTCGGTGCGGTTCATCCTCGATCGAGGCATGATTGAGCGCGATGATCAGGGCCGCGCGCTGATCATTCGCGGACTGAACATCGATTTGACGGACTGCAGGCGACCCGGAGCGATCGATACGGGCGCGTCTGCGGGCGAGGCGAAACCCCGCCTGGCGCGAGCCGAGATCGAGGGGCGTCTTGCAACCGCGCTCAGGGCAGGAAAGCTCGGCGTTCACGAATTCGATCCACGCTCCGGCGCCCTGGTGTGGGATGCCACGATCCGTGAAATCTGGGGTATCACACCCGATGAGGAAGTGACCTACGAGACCTTTCTGGCGGGGATCCATCCCGACGATCGCGCCACCATGCAGGCTGCGGTCGACGCCGCGCTGGATAGCAACGGGCCGGGTCGATACGACGCGATCTACCGTGTCGTCCACCGACAAAGCCGGCAGGTTCGCTGGGTGCGCGCCGATGGCGACATCTCGTTCGACGGCCCGATCGCCGTAAAACTGGTAGGAACGGTCAAGGATATCACCGAGCGCAAGAACGCCGAGACGCGGCTGCGCGAAAGCGAAGAGCGTTTTCGCAACATGGCCGACAATGCGCCCGTCATGATCTGGGTGACCGAAGCCGACGGCACTTGTACCTACCTCAACCGATGCTGGTTCGAATTCACCGGCCAGACTTCAAGCGAGGCTCTGGGCTTCGGCTGGCTCAAGGCCGTGCATCCCGACGCCGCGGCGCAAAGCGAACGGATCTTTCGTGAAGCAACCGAGCGCCGCCAGGCCTTTCGTCTCGATTACCGGCTGCGAGGTGCGGACGGGAACTATCATTGGGCGGTCGATTCGGCTCGGCCCCGCCTGGGCGCCGACGGTGAGTTTCTCGGTTTTATCGGTTCGGTTCTGGACG
>NZ_JAYGHV010000102.1:0-1526 GCF_034932145.1 Spirulina sp. 06S082
GGTGTGGGGGGATGGGGGAGTCACTTTTCTCACGGGTGACTGATTGTTGGTCGCTGTTGCCTCTTGCCCGTTGCCTGTTCCCTTACTGGTGACTGAATTCGGCGGATTGGCACGGAAGCGACGAGGGGGTTTATTTTGAGTCTGGGAAGGCGGAGAATCTGAAGATTTCATGCTGCCTCCTTATTGTTAATGTGAGGAAAGAAATAATATATCGCCCATGCTACGAGCAAAAACAGTACGGTTATGGGGATATTGTCTAAAATCCAATAAAAGAGCCAACGGAAAAGACCGCCAAAAACCAAGATTAGATAAAGCAGGCAAAAGGGCGCGTAAATTGCCAAAATAGGGCGATCGCCTCTCTTTTCTCCACTCGGTTTCCATCGCAACCAATTTCCCCATAACATAAAAGCACGTCCTCGTAAATTGTTAATTCCCGTCATAGCCACTGCTAAATAATAGCCGTCAAATTTAGCCATAGGATTGAGATTAATCGTCACGGTAAATAAAGCAGCCACTAATAAAAGAAAACTCAAACCTTTCAGAGAACTATTATCCGTCGCCAAATACCACAACCAAAAGGCGATCGCGCCAACAAACAATTGACAGAGAATACCCGCACCCACCACTAACACCCGTTGGCGGCGCTTGACCAAACAATAAGAATCGCTGGTATTAGTATAAGCAGCCGGAAGTAGGCACATAAACAACAAACCCACTTCCGGTACTATGCCTCCGTATTGTTTTAAAGTTAAAGCATGAGCAAATTCGTGTAATGTCACTACAAACATACTCAAGAGAGCAAAGGGAATAATTAACACCATTCCTTTGCTTTGCCAGAATAAACTGCCCATTTTTAACAATTCCCCTTTCTGATGAAGGCCAAATATAAATGACCCCATTAAAAACGCCACCAACAAGAGAAAGAAAGGCTTTGTCCAAATCCAAGCCAGCAAACGCGCGGGAGCATTCAGCCAAGAATCTGGATTAAATAAGGGGACTTTAAAAAAGAGCAATTGTAAGGGCGTGAATTTCTTCTTCGGAGGCTGGGCGGGAGTGGTTCCGGCTAACATCCCCGTCGCAGCCAGTAATTGCAGGAGAGAGCGCAATTGATGAGGAGGAATACCACAGCGATCGCAAATGGCTTCGGGAGGAAGGCGATGGAGGAGTTGCAGGGCTTCTTGTGAGTGGCGATCGACTTGCAAATAGGTGACATCAATGGGGTTGCGGAGAATCCAATGTCCTTGGGGATGGGCAATCCATTCTACACCTTCTTTCAAGTGAGGCAAACTCTGGTTGGGTTCTTCCTCGGGTTTTACTGTTTCCTCCAACTCGAATTCTTCTGCAATTACCCCCCAAATTAACAGTTTTTCCAACAGTTCCTCGATGAAATTGGCTGAGATAAGCTAAGACGCATCTACATTGCATTAATGGCATTGCCTTTATTTTTTATCTTTCTATTCCAATGAATTATTAATTCTCCTTCATTTAACAGTTTTCTTACTGTTTTTTCTAGCTCTTCTCTATTT
>NZ_JAYGHV010000103.1:0-1453 GCF_034932145.1 Spirulina sp. 06S082
CATTGGTGTCAACTTAAGGGGAGAAAGCGAAAAACAAAAGGAATCGGAAAAAACCAATGAGAAAGAGAAAGAGAGGGTAAGATCGAGAAATCACCAGAGAAGAAAGAATGATGAAAAAGCGCTCAAAGCAACGGCCAAGAAAAGAAGGAAACCCAGATTTACGCCGTCAGCGTCAAACCCCAGCATTAGAAATTCCTCAACTGGTAGAAGAACTGAAAGAATATCTAAACCCTTGCTTATTTACACCGTTAAAATATGTGCCAGGGAATCATGATAAACTGATGAGAGAGCGGCTCTTAACACTCCCTGTTATGGTGGCATTAGTTTTAAGTCTAGTCTATCGACAAATTGCCGGATTAAGTGATGCAGTGAGAGTGTTAAAAGAAGAAGGACTGCTCTGGGTAAAACCGTTAAAAGTTAGTAAACAAGCCCTATCCAAAAGATTAATGAACTTCCCGGCAGAAATCTTTGCCGTCCTCCTTAAAAAGGTGTTAGAAAAAAGAAGAGAAAATGCGGCAGAAATTCCCCTAGAAAAGCAATGGGAAACTGTTAGGAAAAGATTTAGCGTTCTGTGGATAGCTGATGGCTCAACCCTAGAACAGCTCCGGAAAAGGCTAAAAATAGCTCCAAAAGAATCTGGAGAACTTGCCGGAAAAATGATGGTGATAGTGGAAGCCTTAACCCAAATTCCCGTGACAGTATGGTATGAAGAAAACTCTAGATGTAATGATAAAATTTGGTGTCAAGAATTATTAGAAGCTCTCCCCAAATCCGGATTATTGATTATTGATTTGGGTTTTTTTTGTTTTGGCTGGTTTGACCAATTTACCCAGGAAAATAAGTTTTTTCTCACCCGCATGAGAGCCAAAACCGCTTATCAGAGTCAACGAGTTCTTTCTCGTGGAGCTTATTATCGTGATGAAATCATTCATTTGGGAAAATACCGTTCCAATCCTTGTCATCATCCCGTTCGATTAGTTTCTGTACTTTGGGGTAAAACTTGGTATTATTATCTAACTAATGTTCTTGATGATGAGCAACTTTCTCCTCAAGAAGTTTGTGATTTATATCGGAGAAGGTGGAAAATTGAAGAAGCCTTTTCCTTAACTAAACGACTTTTAGGATTGGCTTATCTTTGGGTTGGTCATACCAATGGCGTACAAATTCAAATTCTGGCTACTTTGATTTTTTACACGGTTTTAAATCAATTGGTTGGAGAGGTAGCGATCGCATTGCATCAACCCAAAGAAAAAATCTCGGTGGAAATGGTTTTTCGTAGTTTATATTATGTCGCTAAAGCTGTGCTTCGTGGTGAAAACCCTGATGTTGTCACCTATCTGGCTGAACGCGCCAAGCTCTTTGGTCTGATTAAAGCCGAGAGAAAACGACATCGAGAAAAAGATGCTATCTCTCGGCAAATTTGGGAACCTGTTCCCTTAAGTTGACACCAATG
>NZ_JAYGHV010000104.1:0-1402 GCF_034932145.1 Spirulina sp. 06S082
TCGTCTTCGAGGTGGTGGATCGCGAAGGACGAAACAACCGCATCGAAGCTCCCGACATCCGGCAAGGGTTCGTCGAGGTCGTGGCTGATCAGCTCGAAGCGCGAGTCGCCTTCGAACCGCTTGCGGGCTGAGCGCAGCATCGGTTCGGAAATCTCGAGGCCGACGCCACTCATCCCGGGGCGCCCGATCGACAGCAGGGCCAGTGTTCGTCCGTCGCCGGTTCCAAGGTCCAGGATCCGCCGTGCGTTTCCCGGCACGTGGTCCAGCAGCACGCCTTCACCTTCGCTTCGGTGGGGAAAACCGCCGGCAGCAGCGAGGTACTGCTCGACCCGATCTTCTTCCGACCACTCCTCAGATGCCATGCCGGCGATCCTACCGCCGGCAAGCCGGCCATTTGCCGGGTCATCACACGCAGGACCCGAACCGGGTCTAGACTCACCCCATAGCTGCCACGAGATGCTTCAGGGAGACGAGGGGAATCCCCACATGAGACGAGTCGCCGCTGTTGCCGTGCTGTTGATCTGCGGGCTTGCCACGGGGCAGGCTTCGGGCGCCGACCCAAGCCGGCCGGCGACCCCTCCGCCGACCGACTTCTGGCAGGACCAGGGCTTCATGAACATGGCCCATCAGGGTGGAGAGCTCGAGGCTCCCGGCAATACGCTCTACGCCTTCAAGACCGCAGTCCGCTACCGCGGGGCCGACGCCCTCGAGATGGACAGCTTCGTCTCTGCCGACGGCGTGCTGATGGTCACCCACGACATGCGCCCGTCGGGAACCTCGAACGCGCCGAACGACAGTGATCACGAGGTCCGCGACCTGACCGTCGATGAACTCAAGAGCTACGACTTCGCCTGGAAGTTCACCCCGGGCAAGGGTCACTACGGATTCAACGAGGCCGACCCGCATCCGTACCGCGGCATCGCCACCGGCGGCAGGCCACCGCCGCTCGGCTACAGCGCGAACGACTTCACCATGGCCACCTTCGAGGAGGTACTCGAAGCTTTCCCCGATACCCCGCTCAACATCGACATGAAGAGCAACGGTTCGGACCCGGGCGTTTCCCTGGCCGCGGCCGATGCCCTGGCGGCAATCATGAACGCGCATCCGGAGCGCAGCGAAGACGTGATCGTCGCGTCCTTCGACCAGGCTGCCATGGAGCGCTTCCACGAACTCGCGCCGGACCACAAGGCACTTTCGGGAAGCCTCGATGCGACCCTGGGCTACGTGAACGGCAACGCGCTGAGCCCGGTGCCGGTCGCGGTTCAGCCGCCGGATCTGTTCAACCTGGGAGGCACCCTGGTCAGGACGGTTCCGATCCTGAAGCCACTGGCCGACTACGACGGCTTCGCCGTTCACGTCTGGGGCTCGGACAGCGATCCCGAGCAGGAGACCGACTCCTTCT
>NZ_JAYGHV010000105.1:0-1371 GCF_034932145.1 Spirulina sp. 06S082
GGATAAATGAGCGGCTTCGGGATTCACAGGGAACTGCTTTTCATCAACATTGTTGATGACGAGTCTTACATCCCCTCCACCCGCAGAAGCGCTGATTCCCAGCGCCTGTATTTGTCTGATGCCTTCTGCTCTGATGGTTTTCGAGGCATTCTCATCGCGGTCATGGGTCGTACCGCATTTAGGACAAGTCCACTCCCTCACATCCAAGGGCATTTTGTCCATTTTGTAATTGCATTCAGAGCAGGTTTTAGAACTGGGAAACCATCGATCGATCTCGATTAATACTTTTCCTTCTTTGACAAGTTTGTAATCGAGAAAATTGATGAATGTTCCCCACCCGACATCAGAAATAGCTTTAGCGAGACAGTGATTTTTGACCATTCCCTTAACGTTGAGATTTTCCACAACGATGACTTGGTTTTCGTCTACAAGTTTTCTGCTGAGTTTATGCAGGAAATCTTGGCGGGAATTCCTAACTCGCTCGTGAACTCTGGCTACCAGTTTACGCGCTTTTTCTCTCGATTTAGAGCCTTTAACTTTGCGAGAAAGTTTTTGTTGTTTGCGCTTGAGGTTCTTTTCATGTTTGGCAATATGTCTAGGATTGGCATATTTTTCGGTTTTTTCTCCATCATTAACAATCGCAAAATCTTTGATTCCGAGGTCGATTCCGGCTACTTTTCCATCGGTGCTAGGTGTTGCCGCTTCTCCTTCCACTTCAAACAATAGAGAGGCATAATACTTACCGGATGTGGTGAGAGAAATGGTAACAGTTTTTAATTTTCCTTCTGGTAATTTACGATGAAATTTACTGTTAATCTCACCAACTTTTGGTACTTTTAAATAATTTCCAGCAATTTCTACATTCTGAGGATATTGAATCGATTGTTTACGATGTTTTAATTTGAATTTAGGCAATTTTGCCCTCCCTTTAAAAAAGTTTTGATAAGCCTTGTTCAGATTGATGGCAACACATTGCAGGACGGCTGAATAACAATCTGTTTTTAACCAAGGATATTCCTTCTTAAGCTGGGGGAGCATTCCCTTGTATGCGGACAACTTTAAGGTTTTTCCTGTTTCCTTATAATGCTGAATACAAGCGCTAAGGGCAAAGTTCCAATACCAACGCGCACAACCAAAAGACTTAGATAAAGCCTCTTTTTGCGTGAGATTTGGGTATAATCGGACTTTGACTGCTTGCAGCATTTTTATCGGTTATTTGTTCTCTACTTTAGACATATTATAATAACATAAGCTGTGAAAAGCAAAAACAAGCTACATAAAAATTTGGTTTCGATACCACAAATTTTTATCCGATTCATCCCCTCTTGAATCAAAGATTACAAAAGGGGGATTCTCGGAAATTATGCTAAA
>NZ_JAYGHV010000106.1:0-1301 GCF_034932145.1 Spirulina sp. 06S082
TGAGAATCCCCCTGTTTATAACCAGAGATTTCAACACGATGAATCCCTTGGGGGGTCAGTTTGTCAAGAGATTGGTGTAAATAGTTACTAAAAGTCGTTTGTTTGGGGACGTTGGCTGCTGCGATCGCCAAATACAAACATTTTTCTTGCAATGTCGCCGTCACGGTAATTCCTTTGGGCTGAAATTGACGGGCGAGTAATACCGCGATCGCTTCAGGATCTCCCTGTTTGGCTAATTCGAGCAAATCGGATTGAGTCATATTACCTTCATGAAAATTATCTAACTAAAGAATCTTGCCAAATTCTTGACTTTTTTGTTCTATACTTTCTTTTGACCCGAGAGAAAAAACAGTTTTAAACAAGGAAGATTGACATGAATCAACGCGATTTACGGAAATGGCATCGCAAGCTCGCCCCGATTGTGTTTTTGCCTTTATTTATTACGGCTTTAACCGGAGTAGTTTATCGGATTGCTCGCAGTTGGTTTGGTGCATCGGATCAGGTCGGCGAGTTTTTAATGACCATTCATCAAGGCGCTTGGTTAGGAAAGGATCTACGAGTTTTCTATGTGCTGTTAAATGGTCTTGGAGTCTTTGCCATGTTATTGACCGGAATTATGATGGCTCGTTTATGGCGATCGAGTCCCCCTAACAAGACGGATTAAAACATGAACTAAAAATCTCCGCTCTAATGGAGCAGAGATTCAGTCAAGATAGTATCTGAAGAATTGACCCAAAACGCTATCATAGCTTCAAGTCAAATCTTATTTGCTTGGAGGAAAACTAACCGATCATGGGTGAAGCAAAACGCCGCAAAGAAGCATTGGGAGAAAAATACGGTCAAGATAAAAATATTTTGCCGTGGATTCCCATCTCCAAAAAACAGGCAGATCAGTTTATGAAATGGACAACCCTCGGCACTTGGATCGCGATCGCGGCCTTGGTGACACTCTGGCTGACCATTCGCTTTATCGGACCCGGCTTCGGCTGGTGGGAGGTGAATTAACAAGGAGCAGAAAATGTTTACTCTGAACTTTATGCCCCACTTCCCGACAATTTTGTTAAGAAGTTGAGCAATTGGCGATCGCTCAGGTCACAATACGAAACAGACAAATTACTATAGGAGCGGAGCGACCCCGTGGTTCAGACAAATTCATCTCCCCAAAACATTCAAATAAAGGTAGAAGACGATCGCACGGGCATGAGTTTGGAAACCCTCAAACGTGCCTTTGCCGATAACCTATTTTATAGCCAAGGAAAATACCAGAAATGGGCGACCCCGAATGATTTCTATATGGCGCT
>NZ_JAYGHV010000107.1:0-1296 GCF_034932145.1 Spirulina sp. 06S082
GGGATCGCGCTAGACAGAACCGAAGTTCTACCACCTCGTCTTATATCCCCTCCCAGGGCAGTAGAGCTAGTTCCTAACTCTAATACTTGTGTTGAACGCAGTCGAAGTATCCGTAAGCCTTCATTTTTGATGTTAATGGCGGCGTTAATATCCCTGTCGTGATGAGTTTGACAATGTTCGCAAGTCCAATTTCTAATATCAAGGGGTAAACTCTCCACTTGATTGAGGCAGACATGGCAGGTTTTAGAAGAAGGGAAAAATCTATCCACTTCTAGATAAACTTTCCCTTCTGATTCAGCTTTGTACTTTAACATCGTACAAAACATTCCCCAACCTACATCACTAATCGCTTTCGCGAGTTTGTGATTGCGAACCATGCCTTTAACATTGAGATTTTCCACCACAATCACTTGGTTTTCGTTCACTATCTTACGGGATAGTTTGTGGAGAAAATCTTCACGACAGCGACTGATTTTGGCGTGAACTTTGGCAACTTTTACCCGTGATTTATTGCGGTTATTACTGCCTTTACTCTTACGAGCGTGTTTTTGTTGCTTTCGTTTTAGGTTCTGCGCGTGTTTATGGAAATGCTTGGGATTGTTATATTTTGAGCCTTCACTGGTAATGGCAAAATCCGTTAATCCCAAATCAATTCCAATGGCTTTACCTTCAGTTGAGAGAGAAGGAGGTTCTTTTGATTCTTCAACTAAGACAGAAGCATAATATTTCCCATCTGGATTTTTGGAGATGGTTACCGTTTTGATTTTTCCTTCAAAACTTCGATGCTGACGACAATGTAGTAACCCAATTTTGGGCAGTTTGATACAATCTCCCTCAAACTTAACATTCTGAGGGTAACTGATTGATTGTCTGCCATGCTTGGATTTGAATCGGGGTAATTTGGCCCGTTTCTCGAAGAAGTTTCGGTAAGCTGTTGATAAGTTCAAAGCCACGACTTGCAAGCATTGGGAATAGACATCTTCTTTGAGCCAAGGATGTTCCTTTTTTAGGTTAGGCAATAATCCTTGAATATAACTTCTTGATAATCCTTTTCCTGTTGCTTGATAAGTTTCTTGGCACAAATTTAACCCATAGTTCCAATACCAACGACAACAACCAAAGCTCTTGGCTAAGGCTGCTTGTTGTTCGTGGGTTGGATAGATGCGGTATTTGTATGCCTTGAACATTATCGCTTGGATAGCTTGCTGATAAGATTATAACTGATTTTGAGGTCGTTCCCACAGGGTTCCCGGAGGGAGTAGGGACGGGTGAGGTTTCTCTTGGTGCGCGTTCCTT
>NZ_JAYGHV010000108.1:0-1292 GCF_034932145.1 Spirulina sp. 06S082
TCCCCCAAGCGCTTCTTCTGCCCGAGTTGCATCATCCCACCCGTATGAGTACGGGGAGAATCAGTAGAGCTAGAGCATCGACGACTAACGAGGTTCGTTCCCACCCCCGGTTGCTGACCAGCAGCGACATTCCACATCACTACCACAGAGCTTTTATCCCTGCCCATTTCAAATCCGCAATTATCGCAAACATGATAGCGGTTGCTGAGATTTGCCCAATCTTTATGCACTTTGCCACAGTTGGGACATCGCTGAGAAGGTTTCACTTTGCGAGTATTAATGGTTAAATGAACGCCACCTTTGGCAACAATTTTATAAACAATCAGTTGATTTAAAGTTCCAAAACCTACGTCAAGAAGCGAACGATTCAGCCCTGCTTTTTGACGTTTTCGTTTTCCCTTCTTTGCCTTTCTAGTCATCCCCTTAACATTGAGCTTTTCTGTCACGGCGATGTCATAACGACTCGATAAATCTGTCGTGACTTTGTGCTGCCAGTCTTGGCGAACTCTTGACTGTTTGGCTTTGAGTCGGGATATTTTCTGTTGGGATTTTTTCCATCGATTTGAGGCTTTCTGTTGGCCTCGAATCGGACGGCGTTTACGGCGTAAGGCTTTAGAGGCAGCACGAATTTTGGGGGCAAATTCTCGATCAAAACGAGGATTATCAATTTCCTCAAAATTCTCTCCATCAAAGCAAGTTAATGCCGTCGCCGTTCCTAAATCAAAGGCAACCATTGACTCATAACTGAGAGGGGACTGGCTGCCAAATTTACAGGGGGTTTCTTCTACTTTAACGGTAAAAGAAACGTACCATTCATCTCGATGAGGACGATAAACAAGGGTACAAGTTGTGGGTTTCCCCCAATATTGAAAGCGACCTCGCATTTTTATCTTTAAGTTGAGGTCGTTCAAAATGACCCAGCCATGATTAACGGCATATTTTTCGGAAGTTTTAATTTCCACTTTAAATCCTTGCCGTCCGTCTGGATATGTCCAACCCGAATAATCTCGAATAGATTTGAATTTAGGACGTTTGCGAATGCCTTTCAAAAAGGAATTATAAGCTAAATCTACTCGCTTTACTGTTGCTTGCAAAGAAGATAGATTTAATTGCTTATATTCTTCCCAACATTCTCGGAAAGCTGGCAAGGCATTTTGTTGGCTGAAATAATCGATTGACTTGCGATTTTTTCGCCATTCAAAACGTCGATGAGCCAAACAAGCATTATACAAATAAGCATGAAGACGACGTGCCTCTAACAAAGTTTGACACTGGATTTGATTGGGATATAA
>NZ_JAYGHV010000109.1:0-1233 GCF_034932145.1 Spirulina sp. 06S082
GGCAATGGGGAAAGTGTGGGGAGTTGGGGGAGTTGGGGGGAGTTGGAGAAGAGGGGAAGAGGATAGGCAAAATTTATCTTTTATCTTTTACACTGGTGGGAATACGAACGAATAAATGTTTATGGTCAGTTCTGTTGAGTCTGAGGAAATTAAAGGCGATCGCTATCGAGTTATCAAAGAATTAGCACAGAGCAGCAGTTTGGGGCAGACCTATTTAGTGGAAGACCTGCAAAGCTCAAACGCTCGTTTTGCCTTGAAAGAATTTACCTTTACTCTACGAACTCCAGATGTTTTTGCCAAGGCGGAGCAACTCTTTGCCCGTGAAGCGGATATCCTCTATCGCCTCGATCACGCTCAAATTCTCAAAGTGCATCATCTTACCTGTTTCCAAGATGGAGAGCGGGGTAAAGTGTTACTCGTCCAAGATTATATAGAAGGGCAAACTCTGCGATCGCTTCTAGATGCCCGTTGGATACAAGGGCGCAAGTTTAGCGAAACTGAGGGACTGCGTTTGCTCTATCAGCTTGCATCCGTCCTCAACTACATTCATTCGATGGGAGTCATCCATCGCCATATTTCGCCAGAAAACATCCTCTTTCGGCAAGGAGACGGACGCTTGATTTTAGGGGATTTTGGCGGTATTGCTCAAGTTCTCGCGACCCTTTCCGTGGAATTGGGAGATCCCACCACAACCCCTCTCCCCACGCCTTTAGGTAAACCTGGTTATGCCCCCCCCGAACAGTTACAAAAAGGGATTATTTTTACTTATAGCGACCTCTACGCGATCGCGGCAACCGTTGCAGTTATGCTGACGGGGAAAGAACCCTTACAATTAATCGATCCGAAAACTGGAGAATGGGACTGGCGCGGACAGGTTAAAATTTCTGCCCAATTTAATACTATTTTGCAAAAAATGCTGGCTAAAAATCCGGGCGATCGCTATCACAGTGCGTATGATGTCATCAGCGCCCTGCGCGAGATTCCTCGCTCTTCCCTGGCTCCCAGTAAAGGCAAGCAATCTGCGGCAACTGTAGCACCTCCATCCCCTATCGAGATGACTCAACCTCTTTTTTCCAACCAGCGCAATTTTGGCGTGCAGATATTCAAGTTTCTCCTACAATTTGTTTTTGGGATGGGTTTTATTGTTGGGGCTGGGGCGATCGGTTGGTTTGTGGGACAAACTTGGCTGAAAACTCAACTCTCGCCACCAGAAGAATTACCCGAATTGGATAT
>NZ_JAYGHV010000110.1:0-1226 GCF_034932145.1 Spirulina sp. 06S082
TTGAACGCTCCCCAACCAAATCAAAGATTATGGTTGGGGATTCTTTCAGCTACGGAAATTCCGTAGCGTTCCCAGAACAACTGGCGTTCTCAGCGTGCAGTCGGAACTTTTGCCCACATACACTCTGGAAAAGCGGTGCGACCCCGGCGAATCGCATTCGCCTAGGGAACGCGCACCAAGAGGTTTGTCGCCTATTAATACACAATACCAATATCTCGCGCCAATATTATAACTCGCGTTTA
Organism: Spirulina sp. 06S082; assembly: GCF_034932145.1. Taxonomy (NCBI): domain Bacteria; kingdom Bacillati; phylum Cyanobacteriota; class Cyanophyceae; order Spirulinales; family Spirulinaceae; genus Spirulina; species Spirulina sp. 06S082. The sequence goes on from NZ_JAYGHV010000110.1 coordinate 243, forward strand.
AATCCGCATGGTATTGCTTCCCTGTACTGAAGCGCTTGGGGGATGCTGAGGTTTCCTCAGCATATCCAACCAAGCAAGAGAGCGACAAAGAGAATAATTGTTTTTTCCTCTCTTGACTTTCCCACTGCCATCAAAAGCATAGGCACTGGTATATTTAGGATTGATAAAAACAACATTGCCTCCCAATTCTCTCCATCTTTCTTGGGTCAACTCGACGATTTTTCGATGACACCAAAGATGAAATTTTTGTTTGTGCAAAGTCCCTTTCCTTCCCGCTTTCGCTTTCCATCCCGCTAAGTTCTCAAAGACAATAACTTTGACGTTATTCGCTTTGGCAAACTCAACGATTTCTCGCATCACTTTACGAGATATTTCGCGGTTGATATGGGAAGATTTGCGATAGAGTCCTTTACAGAATCCCTTTCTTGGTGCGCGTTCCTTGGCTGTTCGCGTAGCGTCTCGGGAGGAGTTGGAAACCTCAGCAGGGTCGCACCGCTTACTGTGCTTCTGTCCGATAATACGGGCAGTTTGTTTCGCTTTTTTGGCAATTTTCATCCTACGTCGATTGCGACGGTCTATGTCTCTGGCAGGATTGATAAATTTCCGTGCTTTTACAGTACCGTCTGCACCAACTATGGCTGCTGTTGCTGCATTGTTAATCCCTAAGTCTACACTACAAACATATTCTGATTCCTCCCTTTCGACTTTTTTAATCTTTACAGGCAGGGAAAGTTGACAGGTTCTTTTGTTGACCACTAATGCAGGAGATTTTATCTCGTTTCCTTCCACAAGATGGCGGTTTTTTCCCTGTTTTTTGACGGGGATTTCTGCTGACCATACCCAATCTTTTCCATTCCAGATTTTGATTTGAATTGTGCGATATTTTTCTCCATAACGAATCTGTTGACCTTTGTACAATGAGGGGTAACTTTTGCACATTGCTGTCAGTTTTGGCGGTTGGCAAAAGCGATGTTTTCTCTCTCC
>NZ_JAYGHV010000111.1:0-1200 GCF_034932145.1 Spirulina sp. 06S082
TGAGAGTGCGGCTGCAAGTGAGTGCAGTAAACATACTCACTCCTACCCCGATCGCCAAAGTTAAAGCAAAGCCTTTCACCAATCCCGATCCCAACCAAAATAAAGCAAAACAAGCAATCAGGGTCGTGACGTTACCATCTAAAATGCTAGAAAAAGCGCGGAAAAAGCCCGACTCGACAGAACGATAAAGGGTTTTTCCGGCTCGCAATTCTTCTCGCGTCCGTTCAAAAATGAGGACATTTGCATCAACCGCCATGCCAATACTGAGGATAAATCCCGCAATTCCCGGTAAAGTCAGAGTGACACCGATAAGGGCATAACAGGCGAGGGTCAGCAGGGCATAAATTAACAGGGAAACATCGGCGATCGCCCCCGGTAAGCGATAGTAAACCACCATGAAGATCAAAACCAATAGCAAACCCGAAATAGCAGCAACAATACTGCGGTTAACACTATCTCGCCCCAAAGTTGCCCCGATGGTGCGATTTTCCACCAATTCTACCGGAAATGGGAGTGCGCCTCCTCGGAGTTGAATGGCCAGTTCTAGGGCTTCTTGGGAGTCCAAAGACCCAGAAATGCTGGCGCGTCCTCCCGTAATTCCGCTTGTGGCATATTGCGCGTCTACCACCGGAGAACTAATCAATTTACCATCTAAGAAAATACCGATAGTGCGTCCAGTTCCAGCGATCGCCTTCGTCAATTCGGCAAATTTTTCTCCTCCTTCGGGATCGAAATAAAGGCTCACTTCCCATTGATTGCTCGGATTTGTCCCTGCAATGGCATTAGTGAGAGATTTTCCCGTCAAACCCGTGGGTTCAAAGAGGTCAATAATAACTGCATTGGCTTTTTCTACCGCTTCTTTTGCGGTGGCGATCGCCTCGGTATCGGGATTTTCTGCTGCTTGGAGGTTTTCCAATTCGATTTGAGCAATGCCTTGTAATTGGCGTTCAATGGGGAATTGTCCTTCAGTGCCTTGTTTTTGGCGCAGAAATTCTAACTGTGCGGTTTCCCCCAAAACTCGTTCGGCTTGTTGGGGATCGCTGACTCCTGGGAGTTGCACGACAATTTTATCGGGACTCACGGTTTGTACCACAGGTTCAGCCACACCTAAGCCATTGACGCGGTTTTCGATCACCCGTTTGGCATCGGAGAGATTTTCTGGGGAAATTTTCGGGACTTCTTCCGTGGGTTGAACTTGTA
>NZ_JAYGHV010000112.1:0-1199 GCF_034932145.1 Spirulina sp. 06S082
ATTTGCAGCGCGATCGCGCAAGTTTAAGCGTTCGATTTCTACCTCTTTCTTCAATTTGTCAATTTCAACGTTAATTCTATTGCGCTGAGAGGCAATTTCTCCTCCTTGGGTAAGAAACTTATCATCAGCGCGATCGTGTTCGCGTTCTGCTGCTCTAATTTTAATACCTAAATTGTCTATTTCTTCTTTGATTTTCTCTTTTTTTACTTGTAATTTAACAATCTGGCTTTCTAATTCTTCTAAATCTTTTAATTCTTTTTGTGTTGCTAATTCTTTGCGCTTGCGATGGGCTAAAGTATCCAAATCTGAGGATAATCTTTTTGCTAATTCCAATCCTAATAAAGATTGAATTGCCTCCACAACTTGAGGGGGAGGAGAATCTAGTTCTGCTAATTCTTTTACTTGTTCCCCATCAAATAAAAATAAATTAGAGATACCAATGGGTAAAATATATTCAACTCGTTCATCCCATGTTTTTGTAATGGTTTCATCTAGCCATGTATCGGTAATAATCTCTAGAGAATCTCTACCATTTTTTGGATTCTTTGTCCAGCGCCGACGAATGCGAAAAAGAACAGGTTTATTATCTTTAATATGATCGAAAGCAAGTTCTATTTTTGTTTCTTCTGTGCCTTTTGCATTACGATTTATACATTGTTCAAGAAAGTTTTGATAGCTTAGGTTTCCTCGGGTCGAACATTGTGCGCGTTGTCCGTAAAAAGCAAGACGAATGGCATCCATTAAGGTCGTTTTTCCGCCTCCATTCATTCCTCCTAACAAGATAATCGGATAATATTCTCCCTTGTTTTCCGGAGACAAATCGATAACCTGACGACCATAATAAGGTCCAAAATTTTCTAGCACTAATTCGCGAAATATCATTCCTATAATTGAATCACAAAACTATCTTGATGATGAAAATCAGCTTGTTTTTGAGGATGAGTTAGGGCATAATAAGCTAGATCGCCATTTTTAAATTTTATAACGGTACTAATGGCAACTTCTAAAACTCGATCTGGGGAAGCGATCGCGTCTAAATTAAGCTCTATATTTAATGATACACGATTATTTTCTTCTCGAATCAAAAACGGTAAGGTCATAAATTTTATCTCTTCTCTCATTCCTTCTCGATAATCCTGAAAATGATAGATATTCCAATGGCCGCTTGGGGAGAGATTGAATTCCCAATATTGAGATGA
>NZ_JAYGHV010000113.1:0-1160 GCF_034932145.1 Spirulina sp. 06S082
TAAGCTAAGACGCATCTACATTGCATTAATGGCATTGCCTTTATTTTTTATCTTTCTATTCCAATGAATTATTAATTCTCCTTCATTTAACAGTTTTCTTACTGTTTTTTCTAGCTCTTCTCTATTTTCAAACTCTCGATGTGCTATGTATTCTTTGGCTGAATGCCACACCAATTCTATAAGGTTATAATCTGGACTATAAGCCGGTAAATACTCTAATATAATATTCGGTAGTTCTGCTTCTATTTTTTCAATTATTTCTTTCTTCTTATGAAAACTTGCATTATCTAAAATTATCACGATTTTCGGACCTTTTTTCTCAAATTCTTCAGGATTATTCCCTTGGGATACCCATTCTTCTTTCAGATATTCGTTCAATTTTTTCAGTTGTTCATAAAATGTTTCACTATTTCCTTTTTTGATCACAAAACATACTCTTTTGCGATCGCTATATCTTAACCCTCCCATTATATTCACCCTCCCTCTTCTTCTTTGACCTTTCACCTTTTTTCTTTTTCCTTTCTTTGTCCAACTTCGCCTTCTTATCACTCTTAAACTAAAACCACATTCATCCCAAAACCACACCTGTATTGACTCTGGCTTTTCTTTTGCTAATTTCAAATACTCCGATAGCTTTTCTTTAAACTCTTTTCTTTTTTCCGGATTTTGTTTATCTTCCAAACTGTACTTTCCCCATATATACACATACTTTTTTGCTTTCAATATCCTCGCTATTTGAGATTTACTCAACAAAATTCCGGTTTCTTTTTCTAGATGTTCTGCTAATCTTTTGCCTGTCCATCTTCCAAATTCATATCCAAATTCTTTCGGTTCTTTGTCTACTACCTCCAATAATTTATTAATATATTCTTCTGTTGCTTTCGGTCTTTGTTTTTTTCTTCTACCATCCTCCAAACTGTCTAAATTATTCGGGTCTCCATGAACACACCAATAAGCCACTCTTCTTTGAGAACATCCTATAAATTCAGCTATTTCTTGATATGTTTTTCCATCGTTTAATAAGAGAAACATTAATATTCTTTCTCTTACCTCTGGTCTTTCTTCATTTCTCATCGCCTCTTGTAAATTTTTCTTTTCTTCTGGCGATAAACAGTTCTTGGCTGGCATTTTTTCTCTTTTCTCCAAATCTACTATCCTTA
>NZ_JAYGHV010000114.1:0-1129 GCF_034932145.1 Spirulina sp. 06S082
GATCCTCGAGTTGGAGCCGTGGTGATTGGACGCAATGAAGGCGACCGATTGATATGCTGTCTACTGTCGATGATTGAGCATGTGGCGCAAATTGTGTATGTAGATTCTGGTTCTACCGACGGTTCTCCTGCTAGAGCGGCTGGTATGGGGGTGGAAATCGTCCATCTGGACATGAGTATTCCATTCACGGCCGCACGTGCAAGAAATGAAGGGGTTTATCACCTGCTGAATAAACACCCTGATATTGAGTACATACAGTTTATTGATGGAGATTGCGAAGTCAGCCCAGGCTGGATCTCAAAGGCGCTTAATTTTCTTGACCATAATCCTCAGTATGCAGTGGTGTGTGGGCGTCGTCGGGTACGATACCCCACCCATTCTGTGTACAACTTGATGTGTGACTTGGAATGGAATACACCAGTGGGGGAGGCCAAAGCTTGTGGTGGTGATGCCAGGATGCGGGTTAAGGCATTCAGTCAAATGGGTGGCTAGCGCGCAAATCTGATCGCTGGTGAGGAGCCGGAGTTATGTGTACGGCTACGAAAGCACCACTTGAAAATCTGGCGTCTGGATGCTGAGATGACCATGCATGATGCAGCGATTTCCAAATTCAGTCAGTGGTGGAAAAGAACCATGCGCGCAGGACATGCGTTTGCCGAGGGCGCTTACCTTCATGGGGCTACTGATGAACGTCATTGGGTCAAGGAGGCCAGGCGGCCATGGATTTGGGCCTTTCTGATCCCTCTGATGGCTTTGGTCAGTATTGCCTTGTTTGAATACTGGGGCTTGCTGCTGCTGCTGATCTACCCCTTGCGCATTTTGCATTTGGCGCTGAAATACAAGCTCGCTCATCAACCATATCCATTGACGCAGGCCGTGTTTTCTCTGGCCGGCAAGTTTGCTGAATTTTATGGACAACTAAGATTTCATTTTAATCGATGGCTCGGAAGAGCTATTAGGTTAATTGAATACAAATGAGATACTTATTAAATCAGACATGATTAGCCTTGCATCCTTTTATCCAAATTTCTTTCATGTTGCAGGGATTGCCTATGCGGCGCTGAGTATTCATGAAGCGATGCATATGAAACAGTTGGATGTTTTGTTGATGGGTATTGCTTCAGGCAGG
>NZ_JAYGHV010000115.1:0-981 GCF_034932145.1 Spirulina sp. 06S082
ACAGTCGCTGCATTGTAATACTCAACTCGCTTGTTGGTATAGCAAAGGATGCGGAAACAATCGGGGTTTTGGGCAAACTTTCGCTGCAATGTCTTAATCCCATATTGCAACAGCTTGGCTTCTGAAGACCTAAAAGCACCATTCGATTTATCGTTCGGTTGGTAGCAGGGAAAGGGGAAAAAGCAATCGGTTTTGCTCTTGACTGCATGGCGACTGGCTGTGACAAAATCCAACAGGGGACTTTCTCCAGCTTGCCTCACCACTTCAGTTAAGATAGCCCGGTTCTTGACATTGAAGGCGGGCGATCGCTTTTCTCCCACTGGATTCAATTGAGCGGGATCGCCCATGAGAACCAGCTTGCGATTGGCTAGAGGAGATTTTTCGCAACAGCGTTCGAGCCATTCCCACAACTCAGCCCCCACCATCGAACACTCATCAAGGAAAATAAAATCGTAGAGGTGAACGGAAGACGGACTCGCTTGCACCAACACTTTCTCCGTGCCTTGATTCCGCACTCCTAAGCCCAATAGCTGATGAATGGTTTGGCAGGGAATCCCCAGCATCTCATTTTCCGCCGCCATCTTTTTCAAAATGGCAACGGCTTTATTAGTGGGTGCGGTTAAAACAACGCGCTTGCCTCGGTCAATGAGTTCTCGAATGGCTGCAAAAATAATGGTTGATTTCCCCGTTCCGGCATAGCCTCCCAACAGGAAAAAAGGTTCGGAGTCGTCGAGGAATGCCCAGAGTTTTCGCAACGCTTTCTTTTGCGGGCGTTTGAGGGAGAAGGGGAAATGAACGAGCGATCGCTTCCAGCCTTGGGTTGGTTCGGGAGGTTGCGTCCCGTTAGAACTGGAAGGAAGAATGGAAACGGGTAAAACGGATTGGCTCATGGGTCGGGTCGATAAATTCTTACAATTGCCCTCCGCGATAGCGTTCTCCTTCCTTCAGGATTCGGGCATTCGCTCCAAATCCAATGCCGCA
>NZ_JAYGHV010000116.1:0-896 GCF_034932145.1 Spirulina sp. 06S082
CACGGTGACCAACACCGCCACCGGGCCCCACCACGAGAAGCCCGCGGTCTGGCTCGACGGCAACATCCACGCCAGCGAGGTCACCGCCTCGGTGGCGCTGCTCCACCTGCTCACCCACCTGTGCACCGGGCACGGGGCCGACGAGCGCGTCACCCGCGCGCTCGACACCCGCACCTTCTACGTCGTGCCCCGGGTCAACCCCGACGGCGCCGAGCTGGCGCTGTCCGAGGTCCCCTTCGTGGTCCGCTCGACCACCCGGGCCTGGCCCCGTCCCGAGCAGCGCGAGGGCCTGATCGGCGGCGACGTGGACCACGACGGGCGCAGCCTGCAGATGCGGATCGAGGACCCCAACGGCACCTGGAAGCCCCACCCGTCCATCCCGAAGCTGCTGGTCGCCCGCGAGCCGGACGAGGACGGACCCGGCCCGTACTACCGCCTGCTGCGCGAGGGCCACGTGGAGGGCTACGACGGGGTGAACATCCCCTCCGCCCCGCCGCTCGCCGGCATCGACTCGAACCGCAACTTCCCGTACCAGTGGCGGCGGTTCCCGGAGGGGGAGGGCTTCGGGTGGGGTCACGGCGACTACCCGACCAGCGAGCCCGAGGTGCGCGCCGTGGTCCAGGGCGTCGTGGACCGACCGAACATCGGCATCTACTTCGCCCACCACACCTACTCCGGCGTGATCCTGCGCCCGTACTCGGACCGGCCCGACGATGCGTTCCCCACCGTCGACAAGTGGACCTACGACGAGCTGGGTCGGCGCGCCGAGGCGATCACCAGCTACCCGTACCTCGTCGTGTACGACGGCTTCCGCTACGACCCCAAGGACGTCATCACCGGCGTCGGCGACGACTGGGCCTACGACCACCGCGGCCTGTTCGCCTGGACCACCGAGT
>NZ_JAYGHV010000117.1:0-823 GCF_034932145.1 Spirulina sp. 06S082
GTGACCTCGGCGCCCCGGCTCCCGAAGCCACGGCGGAAGCGGGATATCTGGTCGTCCGGGTCGCCGCTGGCAGTCGGCAGCAGGCAGACCTTCGGCACCTCGGTACCGGCCAGATCGAGCATGAAGTCGGTCAGCACCTCGTTGCCGTCGAGGCGGTCGAGTTCGTGGCCCCCCATCAGGAGCAGTCGCGAAGCCATGAGGTGAAGCTACCTAAACCGGGAGCTCTGAAGGCATCGACCAGGCGTAGGAGGAGGGGCCGACCAATGGCACGTGGTCCGGTGAGCCGAGGTGGCGGGTTGCCAGCTGGGTGGTACGCGCACGGTCGCCGCGGCGGTCGATCCGGTAGGCGCGGGCCTCCGGTCGTGAGGCGACCACCTGGGCCAGCTCCTCGCCGACGAAGTGGAGGGCCGCTCCATCGGTTGCCGCGTAGCCGATCGAGGAGACCTCGTCGAGGCTGCTCTCGAACTCCCGGTGCTGGTCGGAGCCCGGCTTGAAGTGAACCGAGTTCCCGACGGGCAGCATCCCCAGCCCGAGGACCAGGCGGACCTCGTTCTGGTAGCCGGTCAGGGCGTGCTCGAACCAGCAGAGCGAGCCGGCGCTGAGGCCGCAGAGCACGATCCCCTGCTGCCACGCCTCGTGGAGGATCTCGTCGATGCCATGGGCCCTCCAGACAGCCAGCATGTTGACCACGCTTCCTCCGCCGACGTAGATCATGTCCTGGTCGAGCAGGTGGTCGCGGATGTTGCCAACCCCGCGCTCGCGGCGGAAGAGCGAGACGTGGGAGGGATAGGAGGTGTCGCGGAAGGCGTTGTAGAAGCGCACG
>NZ_JAYGHV010000118.1:0-778 GCF_034932145.1 Spirulina sp. 06S082
CGTTGTTTAATGCTATGAAAGAAACCCCTCAAAAAGAGAACAAAAAACTACTGTTAGTGGATGACGATCCCAATTTAATTCTTTTAGTTAAGGATTATCTGGAATGGAAAGGCTATGAAGTCATCGCTGCCGAAAATGGTCAAGAAGCCTTAGAAATTCTGGAAACGAACACTCCCGACATGATTATCTGTGATGTCATGATGCCAGAAATGGACGGTTATACGTTTGTGGAAAAGGTGAAAGAAAATGCCAAACTCAATTGGATTCCTTTTCTTTTTCTCTCTGCCAAAGGACAAAGTTCCGATCGCGTCAAAGGCTTAAGTAAAGGAGCCGATATTTACATGGTCAAACCCTTTGAACCAGAGGAACTGGTGGCTCAGGTCAAATCATCCCTCAGTCAAGTCGATCGCTACCGAGATCTGTCTAAAAAAGGGGTTGATATGGCTATTACCTTACACGTTCCCGAGGGAGTCGAACTCACAGATCGAGAAATGAATGTCGTGCAGTTAGTTGCCCAAGGCATGAAAAATAAGGATATTGCCGACCAACTCAATGTCAGTCAGCGAACCGTTGAAAGCCATGTTTCCAATATGTTACACAAAACCCAACTCAAAAACCGCACGGAGTTAGCGCGATGGGCGATCGAAAGCAATCAAGCCTGACAAACTCAGTGCATCGCTATCAACTATCAACTATCAACTAACTTCCCCGCTATCAACTATCAACTATCAACTATCAACTACTTACCTATCAACTATCAACTATCAACTAATAACAG
>NZ_JAYGHV010000119.1:0-751 GCF_034932145.1 Spirulina sp. 06S082
CGAGCCGCTCGAGGCTCTGCGACCAACCTTCGCCCATGCCGCCGAGGTCGGACAGCATCGACGGCGCGACGTGAAGGACGCGGGTGTGGAGGGCCAGACGGGTGCGCGGGCCGAGCTCCTCGAGCGCGACCGTATGTTCCAGTTCGACCAGCAGCTTGCCGTCGGCGGTGGCGAGCGACGTTCGGAAGACGAAGCCGGCCGGTTCGTCGAGTGATACGAAGCGGCCGCCCATCGGCTGGACGGTGCCGTCGGGCCCCTGCATGTCGACCTCGAAGCGGCCGCCCGGCCAGGGCTGGATCGCGACGTGGGGATTGGAGAAGCCGTGCGGCCCCCACCACGCCGCGACATGCGACGCCTCGGTCATGGCCTTGAAGACGAGTGCACGCGGCGCGTCGAACACCCGTGTCAGCTTCAGATCATGCCGCGTATCGCGGCTTTCAATGACGGTTGCCATCGGGGTCTCCCTTCTGCAGGCGTGTCAGATAGTCGTCGAGGCGGTCGCGGCTCAGCCCCCAGAACCGGCGGTAGGTGTCGATCCAGCCGGAGGCCTCCTGAAGCGGCGCGGCGTCGAGCCGGACCGGCCGCCACTGTGCCGAGCGGCTGCGGGTGACGAGGCCGGCGCGCTCCAGCACCTTGAGATGCTTCGAGACCGCCGGCAGGCTGATCTCGAACGGTTCGGCGAGTTCGGTGACGGAAGCCTCGCCCGCGGCGAGTCGCGCCAGAATCGCCCGGCGCGTCGGGTCGGCGAGCG
>NZ_JAYGHV010000120.1:0-738 GCF_034932145.1 Spirulina sp. 06S082
CGAGCGCTTCTTCGAGAAGCCGCTGGCCGGCGGCGGTCAGCCCAGCGCGCCCTCGTAGAACTCGGCGATGGCGTCGCGGAACGCGGTGCGGCTGTCCTCCCAGGCGTAGAACATGTGCCCACCGGCGAAGTGCCGGACCGTGAGCGCTGCGGCGGCGGACTCGTCCAGGCGCAGCAGGTTCCGGATCCGCTCGGACGCGAAGTACGGCGTCACCAGGTCGTAGAGGCCGTGGGTGAGGAAGACCTTCATGTGGGGGTTCAACGCCATGCCGTAGCGGAGGTCGTCGGTGGCGCCGACCTGGCTCTGCAGCGCGTGCTGGTCGAAGTCGATCTTCCAGTCCTTGTTCACCGCCATCGACAGCAGGTGGTACTCCCGGTCGGTGCGCACCCCGAGCTCGGTGCGCAGCCGGGCGTTGATGCCGGCGGGGAACACTCGCTCGATGCCGCTGAGCGTGGGGTCGGGCCAGGCCATGCCGTCGCGGTCCGGGAACGGGTCGCGGCCGGTCGCCGTGGCGTCGTAGAGCCCGAGGACCGTCCCCTCGTCGCGCAGCAGCTCGCGGGCGAAGCGGGTCATGGAGATGCGGCACTCGTGCTGGTCGACCACCTGCTCGGGGAGCCCCAGCAGATCGGCCAGGCGGGTCACGACCTCGGCGCGCTCGGTGGCCGGCATCGAAGCCCCTCGGATCAGGGCGGCCGCGTAGGGACCGGTGGCGAAGTCCTCGGCCGCCCGGCGGACGGC
>NZ_JAYGHV010000121.1:0-728 GCF_034932145.1 Spirulina sp. 06S082
TGCTTGTTTTCGCGGTGGATGTCTCACGGGTCCTAATCACTCTGGGACGCAACTACACGGCTTTTTAGCGTATTTGATGAAATGCGCGGCAACGGGTAAACCTTATACAATTTTTGGCTATAAAGGAAAACAGGTGCGAGACAATATTCATAGTGCAGATTTGATTAATGCTTTTTATGAATTCTTTAAAGCCCCGCGCATTTCAGAAGTTTATAATACGGGAGGAGGACGATATAGTAACTGTTCTATGTTAGAAGCGGTGCAGTTGTGTCAAGAAATTACAGGAAAGGAATTTAAACCTGAGTATTCTGAGACAAATCGTATCGGCGATCATATTTGGTGGGTTAGTGATAATAGTCGCTTTTGCGAACATTATCCGAATTGGAAAATGCAATATAATGTTCCTAAAATTCTGCAAGAAATTTATGAGTTCAACAAAGAAAGATGGACAAATTAATTTACAAATTAATTATTTTCTCGTGTTACATCTTCCGCAGTTAACCCAAAACTCGATCGCGCAGCCGCGATCGCCTCTTTGGTTTGTTCTCCCCAAACTCCATCGATCGCCCCATCATAAAAACCGGCTGTTTTTAAGCGTTGTTGCAGGGCGCGAATTTGTTGAGGACCCAAGGAACGTTCTAGGGCGATAATGGTCTGGGATCCGACAATTCCATCGACAGTTAAAGCGCGATCGCGCTGAAACTGCATGACGGCTTGTTGGGTGGATT
>NZ_JAYGHV010000122.1:0-619 GCF_034932145.1 Spirulina sp. 06S082
CTAGGATGCCCGCTACTCCCATCATGTGGAAGGGGTTCAGGGTCCAGTTGTGGAAACCTTGTAGGAATAAGATGAAACGGAAAATTCCCGCTACCCCAAAGCTGGGTCCGAAAAACCAGCCTGACTGTCCTAGGGGATACATCAGAAAAACACTGACGAATACGGAAATCGGTCCAGAGAAGGCGATCGCGTTATAAGGACGAATGCCCACCAAACGAGCAATTTCAAACTGACGCAGCATGAAGCCAATCAGTCCAAAGGCACCGTGGAGGGCAACGAAGGTCCAGAGTCCTCCCAATTGACACCAATGGGTAAAGTTCCATTGTGCCTCGGGTCCCCAGAGGAAAATTAAGGAGTGTCCCAAACTATTAGGAGGGGAAGAAACAGCGACGGTGAGGAAGTTACAGCCTTCCAAGTAGGAAGAAGCCAAACCGTGGCTATACCAAGATGTAACGAAGGTTGTGCCGGTGAGCCAGCCCCCCAGTGCTAGATAGGCGCAGGAGAACAGGAGTAAACCCGACCAACCGATAAAAACGAAGCGATCGCGTTTGAGCCAGTCATCGAGGACATCAAACCATCCTCGTTGTGCCTGGGCGCGTCCCATTGCTACGGTCATAAA